>CAYGVZ010000037.1:0-14704 GCA_964353475.1 uncultured Pirellulales bacterium
AGTTCCTCGACCGGTGTAGTAAGACCCTGCCAAATCCTCAGCTCGTCGGCCCTGCCGGTGAGGTTGTCTATCTCCGATTTGTGTCTTTCTATCGCAAGTTGTGTCTGCTCGCACTGTTCGAGCACTCGCAGAAGGTTCTCATCGCTGACTGTTCGGCTGTATGCCTGCTCGTCTATTACCGCCCGCGGGGCAAGTGCGCCGAGCAGCCCGCCTTTTGCTTTCGCGTACGTCTTGAGAAATGAAATGCCCTTTGCAAGACGATTGGTCAGCTCTTCTATGTCTCTCGGTCTTTCGCCCGCCTTGCCGAGGTCAGGGTATGTCTTGCTGACGGCCGCCTGCTCCATATCGAGTATCTGGCAGATACCCTCTTGCTGCAGCGCCTCGAGCAACTGCTCGGCCTGCGAGCGGTGGCTGACAACCAGGAACTTCTGCATTCGGGCGATGGCCATACTTAACCTTTCAGCAAGCCGACAACTTTTGCAGCGGCCTGGGACAATCTGCCTGTTGCCTTGGCTCGAAGTTCCCTGCGCCGCTTGTCGGCCTCGGCTGTCATCTTTTCAACCTCGCCCTTTGCCTGTCCCTCAGCGGCCAGAACAGCCGTCTCGATTGCTTTTTTCCTCTCCTTCTCGGCCTGCTCAAGGGTGTTTTGTCTGTTCACGCGGAATGCTTCTGCCTGCTTAACTGCGTCTGCCTTCGCCTGCAGAATAATCTGCTCTGCCTCTGCTTCCGCCTGCTTGATTTTCTTTATCAGTTCCATTTTGAGGCCCTGAAGATAACTACAAGAGCTTGTCAACTTTCTGCGTCAGTTCCTTGACGTGCTCGAGCGAGCGACTGAACTCGCCTCGCTCTCGCTCATTGAGCTTCAGCTCAACCACTCTTTCTACGCCATTTGCTCCCACGACAATCGGCACGCCGACAAAATACCCGCCGACCCCGTATTCCCTGTCGCAGTACGCGCAGCACGCCATTACCGCCATCTTGTCCCGAATGATCGCCTCCGCCATTTTCACCGCACCTGCCGCAGGGGCGTAATAAGCGCTTGAGCCGAGCAGGTTAACAATCTCGATGCCGCCGTTGCGCGTCCGTTCAACCAGCCGGGCAATCGTTTGTTCCTCGAGCAGCTCAGTTACGGGTATTCCGCTGACCGATGTAAATCTCGGCAGCGGCACCATATCGTCCCCGTGCCCGCCCATCAGGACGCCCGCAACATCCGCCGGGTTAACTCCAAGCTCCGATGCGACAAAATGACTGAACCTGGCCGCATCCAGCACTCCCGCCATCCCCATAATCCGGTTCTTCGCAAAGCCCGTTACCTTCGCAGTTGTGTATGTCATTGCATCCAGCGGATTGCATACGACAATCACAATACTGTTTGGGCAGTGCTTCGCCGTCTTTTCGCCGACGTCCTTCACAATCGCAACGTTCTTCGCCAGCAGGTCGTCCCTGCTCATCCCCGGCTTTCTCGCAAGCCCGCTCGTTATGATGACGATATCACTGCCATCTGCTGCCTGCCAGTCGGTTGTGCCGGTTATTGTCGAGTCGTAAAGCTGAACGGGGCCTGCCTCTGACAGGTCGAGCGACTTTCCCTCCGCCAGCCCCTTAACGACGTCAAGCAGGACTATATCCCCCAGCTTCTTTTCCGCGGCGATGTGGGCCGCGGCAGAGCCCACGTTGCCTGCTCCCACCACTGTTATCTTTTGTCGTGCCACTATTTGCCTTTCCAGTCCGTCTCTGTAGTCGAAATAGGGCTTTTGCCGCCCGTCAGACGAAGGGCTAATTATATGCAAATTCGCCGCCTGTGCTAATGAAAAAACCCTTTAGTCGCACTCTTCCAAAGTAGTTCGTAAATATCGCTTGACAAACCGCCCACCTGGGATAAGCTGCGGCAAAATAGCGGCACAAACGTTTGCGTTGGCCAAAGTATCTGTTGAAAGGCGTCTCTATGGCGGCAGGAAAAGCGAGAGTAACCGTGGTCGGCAGCAGCAATATGGACCTGGTCGTCAAATCCGAAAGAATCCCTGTTGTGGGTGAGACCATCCTCGGCGGCGATTTTATTATGGTTCCGGGCGGCAAGGGCGCCAATCAGGCGGTCGCAGCCGCCAAGCTCGGCGCACAGGTCTTCTTTATCGTCAGGGTCGGCAAAGACATCTTCGGCTCTCAATCGCTCGCCAACTTCAAAAAAGTAAACATCGTCACTAAGTATATCACGCAGACGGACAAGGCGCCGTCGGGTGTAGCGCTGATTATGGTTGACCAGAAGGGCAGCAACTCGATAGTCGTGGCGCCCGGCGCCAACCAGAAACTGTCGCCGCAGGATGTAAAAAAAGCCGCATCCGCAATTGCCGGGTGCGGCGCGGTGGTCGCCCAACTGGAAATACCGATTGAGACGGTCGAAATGGCGGCGGCACTGGCAAACAAATACAAGGTGCCCTTTATCCTCAATCCTGCCCCCGCAAGGGCGCTCGGCGACGGGCTTTTGAGATTAGTTGATATCCTCATCCCCAATGAGACCGAAGCACAGATACTCACCGGCACACGCGTCTGCGATAAGGATACCGCCCGCACAGCAGCGAGACAACTGCTCGGCAGGGGGGTTAAGACAGTCATCCTCACAATGGGCACGCAGGGGTATCTTTTAATGGACGGTTGTATGGATGAATTTGTCCCCGCTCATCAGGTGCAGGCGGTTGACACAACCGCCGCGGGCGATGCCTTCACTGGCGCACTTGCCTTTGGCGTCGCCGCCGGCAAATCCGTCGCACAGGCCGCTCGTTTTGCGAACTACGTCGCCGCACTTTCGGTTACAAGAATGGGCGCGCAGCCCTCTATGCCCACATTGGGGCAGGTGCAGACGTTTATCAGGAAAACAAGCCGATAGTCCGGCTGCTGAAACCCTAATCTCAAATAAGGAGGTTTCAAAAATGGTTGCCATACAGAGTTATCCGCTGGCGGTACTGATGTGCATCGTTACGATGCTCTGCTGGGGGTCGTGGGCCAATACACAGAAGCTGGCAAGCAGGGAGTGGAAGTTCCAACTGTTCTACTGGGATTATTCAATCGGCGTACTGCTGCTGACTTTGATACTGGCTCTTACGATGGGGTCGATGGGCTCGGGCGGGCGCAGTTTTCCTGCTGACCTCGCCCAGGCCACGGGCAAATACATTGGTTTCGCGCTGCTCGGCGGCGTCATATTTAACATCGCCAATATCCTCCTGGTCGCCGCCATTGATATTGCCGGCCTGGCGGTTGCATTCCCCATAGGTATCGGCCTGGCTTTGGTCCTCGGCGCGATTACCACGTACCGTGTTGACCCCACGGGCAAGGCATCTTTGCTTGGGCTGGGCGTGGCGCTGGTCGCTGTCGCCATTATCCTCGATGCCCTTGCCTATAAGCGTATGGCGAGCGAAGGCCGAAAAGCCGGCGCCAAAGGCATTGTCCTGTCGGTCCTTTGCGGCATATTGATGGGCTTCTTCTTCAGGTGGGTCGCCGCCGCGATGCCCTCCGAACTGTCAAATCTCGCACTGCCTGCCGAGGCGGGCAAACTCACCCCTTACACCGCGCTGGTGTTCTTTTCCCTGGGTCTGCTGCTCTCAAATGTCGTCTTTAATACCATTGGCGTGAAACTCATCACCGGCCGGTCTGAGCCGCTTGCCGACTACGTCCGCAAAGGTAATCCGCGTCTCCACCTGGTCGGCATTGTCGGCGGGATGATTTGGGGCGTCGGAATGTCGTTCAGTATCCTTGCCGGCGATGTGGCCGGCTACGCCATCTCTTACTCCCTCGGCCAGGGCGCTACTATGGTTGCCGCTCTCTGGGGTGTCTTCATCTGGAAGGAATTTAAGGCCGCCCCAAAGGGCGTCAACGGCCTCATTGCCCTGATGTTCCTCTTCTTCGTCGCCGGCCTTGCCCTTATTACCGTTGCCAACGCCCCTCGCTAAACAGGAAGCGGCCCGGAGAAATTACGCGAAAACTCGTTTTTTGTGCTGGATAAGCGCTTGCATTATGAAAAGGGGGGTGTATAATAGCCCCCGTGTAAGAGTGCACGTGTCCGCCGGATGAACGGCGGACGAACCCGCCAAACGGACGACGGGTTGCTGACGGCGTGCCTGTTGGCCGGTCACGAAACTTTTTTAACTTTTTGACCTG
Source organism: uncultured Pirellulales bacterium (assembly GCA_964353475.1). Lineage (GTDB taxonomy): Bacteria > Planctomycetota > Phycisphaerae > Sedimentisphaerales > Anaerobacaceae > CAYGVZ01. The sequence continues at coordinate 4,147 of CAYGVZ010000037.1, forward strand.
AAGGAGTTTTGTTGTGAATCTTTATGTTGGAAATCTCGCGCGTGAAGTAACAGAAGACGATCTGCGCCAGGCATTTGAGGCCCATGGCCAGGTAACTACCGTCAACATTATCAAGGACAAGTTCAGCGGCGAGCCGCGCGGGTTCGGATTCGTCGAGATGCCCGGCAAGGCCGAGGCCACAGCCGCTATGGAGGCGCTCAACGGCCAGGATATAAAGGGCCGCTCGATTATCGTCAATGAAGCGCGCCCGCGTGAAGAGAGACGTGGCGGCGGCGGCGGCGGTGGCGGCGGAAGAGGCGGCTTCGGCGGCGGCCGCGGCGGACGCGACAGGGGCAGGGAAAGGCGTTACTAAACCGCCCTCGCGTAGCTGCAAGCTACACACTTGCACCCATTCAGTTGTTATAGACAAACCGACCCCTGCCGGTGCTGACTTGGCTCGGCAGGGGTACGGACACAGAGGGATATGCCGAACGGACGTGGCTTTGTTGTTATCGCCGCGGGCGCAAACCATATTGCGGCGCTTACGAGCGAAGGCCGGATTCTGTCTGGGGCTATAATGGTTACGACCCGCTGCCGTATCCGGTTCCGCGTGGTATAGTTTTCACGCAAGATGTTGCCGCTGGTTACAGATTTACCCTCTCCCTCAAATCCCGCTAAATCATCTAAAGATCGCCGCTTTCATTTGCCGCTCGCAGCAAATTAAAGTTCATCGGGAACTTTTTGATTCCACCAGTTGGGGTCGCGGAAGTATTGTTTGAGCAGCATAGCGGCGTTGACGCCGTCGCCGACGGCGGTGGCTAATTGCATCGCCGCACCAACTCGGCAGTCTCCTGCGGCAAATACGCCCGGCACGCTCGTCCGCAGGTATCCACAGTCGCATTTGATGAACCCGCCTTGGGTCAGCTCGACGAAACCTTTCAGGAATCCGGTATTGGGCACCATCCCGACAAATATGAATACGCCGTCGCAGGGATATTTTTCCTCTTTGCCGGTCTTGACGTCCTTCAGGCGGACCGACTGTACCTTGCCGCTGCCCTCAATCGCCGTTGGAATGGTGCTGTATTTGACAACCAGGTTTGACTGCGGCTCTTTTGTCTTCGCCAGCAATTCTTCCTGCAAAACCTTCGTCGCACGAAACTCGTCCCTGCGGTGCATGAGAGTTACCTTCTTCGCAAATTTTGTCAGGTGCAGCGTTTCTTCCAGTGCGGTGTTGCCGCCGCCTATCGCCACAACTTCCCTGCCCCTGAAAAACGGTGCATCGCAGGTGCCGCAGTAACTTACTCCTGTGCCTGCCTGGCGGAATTCATCCTCCCCGGGAATGCCGAGTTTTCGATAATCGCTTCCGGGCGCGAGTATCAGCGCGCGGGCGGTGTATCTATCCTTGTCGCAGGCAACCTCTATGTTTCCGCCGGGCAGCCGTTTCAAGGCCGACGCCTCGGCGCCTGTTTTGAGTTCTGCGCCGAAGGCCTGTGCCTGGCTGAGCATTCTCTCGATAAGTTCCGCACCGCTTATCCGCTCAAAACCGGGGTAATTCTCTATCCTGTCGGTATTGTTGATTTGCCCGCCCGGATAGAACTTCTCCAGGAGTAGCGTCTTAAACCTGTCGCGGGCCGTATAAAGCCCCGCCGCCAGCCCGGCCGGGCCTGCGCCGACGATTATGCAATCGTACAACTCCGACATATTCCTGCCCTCTAAACGAACACCAAAAACCGACTTTTCTCTTGCTTTATGAACGCCCGATTGCTATCATTCGTAGGATAACATACTCAGCCGGACGTGCCAAGCCGATTCAGGCCGCACGGCCATGGGGGTTAGTGTGTACTTGTCTTGTGTTTGACACCTATGTTTTGTTCTGCTAACATTCCCTGCTCGCAAGAAAGATGTATTGGATTATGGTCTGTGCCCGCGGAGCGGGCGTAACAGGAAACGAAAGGATTGAAGGCAAGTGATAATGGAAATTAAGCCGTTCAGAGCGTACAGGTTTGACCAGGCCGTGGTCGGCGATGTCGGGGACTGCATCGCGCCACCCTACGACGTCATTGACGACGACCTGCGCGAGCGGCTCTATAACAAGAACAAGTACAACATCATCCGACTCACCAAAGGCAAGACCGCGCCATCCGACAATCAGTCGAACAACCGGTACACCAGGGCCGCCGAATACCTCAGCGCCTGGATAAAAACCGGCGTTCTCAAGGCCGATGCGACAGAAACAATTTACGCTTATGTACAGGAATTCGAGCTGACCGGCAGGAAATCCCGGCGCCTCGGCTTCATCGCACTGGCGAAGCTTGAAGAGTTCGGCAAGGGCGTTCGGCCGCACGAATACACACTGGAAGAGCCGAAGATAGACCGGCTGAACCTGCGCAAAGCCACCCGCGCCCAGTTCGGCCTGGTCTTTATGCTTTACAAAGACCGGCAAAACATCGCCGACAAAATCATCGAGAACGCCGCCAGGCAGAAACCGCTTATCGACTTTCTTGACGAACAAAATGTCCGGCACCAAATCTTCGCCGTCACCGGCAAGGACGAAATCGCCGCGATGACAAAGATGATAAGTACCAAGCCCTGCATTATCGCCGACGGCCATCACCGTTACGAGACGGGCCTCCGGTACTACAAAGAGACGGGCGACCCTGCCGCGCAGTATCAACTGACTGCGTTTGTGAATAGCTGCCAGCCCGGCTTGTTTGTTCTTGCCACACATCGCCTCATTGAAAACATCAGGGGCTTTGACGCGGACAAACTGATAAACGACCTCAAGCATAGTTTCGACGTTACGAGGTTTGCGTTTGATTCAAACAGCACAAAGCAGCAGGCGAAAAAGAAGATGCTGACGGAAATGAAAGTCCGTTTTGACGCCGACAGAAACGCATTCGGAATTTACACCGGCAGCAGCGCATTTTATGTAGCGACGCTGAAAGACAAGCGTCTGATGAATGCCGCGGCGCCGGATACGAGCGATGCCTGGAAGGCGCTCGACGTCGCTGTTCTGCACAAGCTTATTCTCGAAAAACACCTCGGCATAGACGACCAGCGCCTCGCAGACGGCGGCAACATCGAGTACGTCAAGGACACCGGCCAGGCCATCGACCTGTCCATTGAGAAAATCGACAGAAAAGAAAAGCAGGCGGCATTTTTCGTCAATCCCACCAAGCTCGAACAGATTGAAGAAGTGACGGCGGCAGGAGAACGAATGCCGCAGAAATCGACTTATTTCTTCCCGAAAGTGTTTACCGGTTTAACGGTACAAAAGTTTTAACCCTTTTTATTAACGGTTTAGGAGATGAATTATGGCTGACTGGAGAAACCCCCCGAGGTTGTTCATCCCCGGACCGGTGCTGGTTAAGGACGACGTGCTGAAGGAGCTCGCTCGCCCCACACTGGGTCACAGGGGAAAGGAGTATGCCCAGCTTCAGGCTGAGGTAACGGATATGCTCAGGAAGATTCTCTTCACTGAGCAGAATGTCTTCCTGGTGACCTCGTCGGCCTCGGGGGTATGGGAAGCGTCGATTCGCAACTGCGTGGGTATGAATGAAACAGTGCTCGCAACCTGCTGCGGCGCGTTCAGCGACAAGTGGGCGGACGTCGCCAGGAGTTGCGGCAGAAACGTCGAAGAGTTGAAGGTTGAGTGGGGTCAGGCGATTACGGCTGAGATGCTTGATAAGAAGCTCGCTGGCGGCAAGTACGCGGCGATAACGCTCGTCTATAACGAGACGAGCACGGGCCTGACGAATCCGCTTTACGAAATAAGCGATATGATGAAGAAAAAGTACCCGGATGTGCTGGTCTTCGTTGACGCCGTCAGCGGTATGATTGGCCTGCCGATGCACTTCGACAAGCTTGGGTGGGACATTGCGTTTGCCTCGGTACAAAAGGCATTTGCGCTGCCGCCCGGTTTTACCGTTGCGGCCGTCAGCAAGCGCGCCCTGGAAAAGAGCAAGAACGTACCCGGCAGGGGTTACTACTTTGACTTCCAGGCCTTCGCCAAAGCCAACGAGAAAAACCAAACGCCGACCACACCGAGTATCCCTCATATCTTCGGCCTGCACTATCAGTGCACCAAACTGCTCAAGGAAGGTATGGAAAACGTCTGGAAGAGACATAAAGAAATGGCGGATTATGTTCGCGGCTGGGCAAAACAGCGTTTCGGCTTGTTCTGTGAGGAGAAGTACGCGTCGAATACTTTGACAACGGTGAAGAACACGCGGAATATCGTCGTCGCTGACGTTATCAAGGCCGTGCAACAAAAGCACAACACCGCCTTCGGCAACGGCTACAAGCAGCTCAAGGATATTACCTTCAGAATCGCACACATGGGCGACATCACATTGAAGGACGCGAAGGAGCTAACCGGCTGGATTGACGCCGAAGTGAAATAAACGTCATTGCGAGTCCGCCGCGACTCGACTGAGCTCGTCGAAGTCAGGCGGACACAGCAATCTCGGTTACCAGAGACCCCCGACTCCTCGGGGGTCTTTTTTTTGGGCAACCGTGTCGGCTCTACGACGTCAGGTGGTAACTGAACTGCACAACCTTGGGTTTGACCAGTTTTTTATAGTCGGCCATATTCATCCGCATCGCCTTGTCGTGGCTGCCGGCCTGGAACATTATGTGGTCGTCCGCCTCGAGTGCCTTGTCCATAATCGTCGGCAGGTCGTACAAATTGCCGAAAGGCGGCTCAGCCCCAAGCTCGCAGTCGCCGAAGAGCTTGCCAATCTCATCTTCCTCGGCCAATTCCACCGACTTCGCCCCCAACTGTTCCTTCAGCGCCCGCAGGTCAACCTTGTAGCAGGCGGCAAGCACGCACATCATATACTTGCCATCGACCTTTACTATTACCGGCTTGGCGACGTATTTGCCCGGCTCGTGCTCCACCGCCGCCACCTGCTGCGCGCTGAACGCCGGCTTGTGCTCCACCACCTTGTACTTTACTCCTGCCTGGTCAAGAAATTGTGTGACCTTCATACCAGACCCTCCAAAAATCGTAATACACTTCGTATTTATGCACCACAATTGCTATTTAGCCGTCTATGGCCTGCCTGTCAACCGGATAATTCAAAATTTGGTAATGGGTCAGTTATGGGTGGGTTTGGGTTGTAGCACGGGCTTCCAGCCCGTGCAGGCACGGCCAGGATGGCCGTGCTACTTCTCCGTCCCACCTGTAACTGACCCCTTACAAAATTTGTATGCAGCCGCCTCTTTTGCCGTGAAAGGCCAATCCCGGCGGTATCGTCCCCCATTGGAATCCTTTTGACGAACCGAACCACAACCCGCTAAAATCGTATTAATTCCATTGTAACGCTGCCTGTTATTCGGTTTGGGTGTGTGTGGAACTATGTATTCACAAATCTGATGAATGGGAGGTTGGCAATGAACAGTGTTTGCGTCTCAGGGCGTAGTAAAAACCATTCGCCCCGTTTTCTGCTGCCGGCGCTGGCTTTGACTGTGATGCTGGGTGCGCCTCTGGCGGCCCTCGCGGAAGAGCCAAAGAGCATTGATATATTGCGCCAGATGGGCAAGGCATTTGCCTCTATCGCAGAGAAGACCTCGCCTGCGGTCGTAGCCATTAAAACCGAGAAACGCGTCTCGCGCGAATATCCGACCTTTGAGTCGCCCTTCGGCGACCAGCTTGACCCGTTCAGCGAGGATTTCTTCGAACAGTTTTTCCGGCGAAGAGATCCTCAACAGCGCCGCTCGCCCAGGCGGGAATACCGCCAGATGGGACAGGGTTCCGGCTTCATCGTTTCACCCGATGGGTACATACTGACCAATAACCACATGGTCGGCGAAGTAGATGAGGTCAAGGTTACTCTCACCAGCGGCAAGGAATACACCGCCAGGACCATCGGCACAGACCCCGATTCAGACGTTGCTCTTGTCAAAATCGACGCGAACGACCTGCCGTACCTCGAGCTTGCCGACTCCGACACCCTTGAGGTCGGCGAATGGGTTGTCGCAATCGGCAACCCCTTCGGTCTCAGCCACACCGTCACCGCGGGCATCGTCTCCGCGAAAGGCAGGAGCGGTATGGGCCTTGCCACATACGAGGATTTCATCCAGACAGACGCCGCGATTAATCCCGGCAACTCAGGCGGCCCGCTCGTTAACCTCGATGGGAAAGTCGTCGGCATCAACACCGCCTTAATCGGCCCCGGCGCAAGTATCGGCATCGGCCTGGCTATCCCGATAAACATCGCCAGGAGCGTCTATGAGCAGCTCGCGGAAAAAGGCACAGTCGTCCGCGGCTTCCTCGGCGTCGGCATACAGGACCTCACGCCCGAACTTGCTGAGCAATTCGAACTCAAGGACGTCAAAGGCGTTGTCATACCTGATGTTTCGCCGGGCTCTGCCGCCGATAAGGCCGGCGTCAAGCCAAACGACATCGTCGTGGAGTTTGACGGTAAACCCGTCGAAAAGGCAGCAGAACTCCAAAAGAAAGTCGCTATGAAAAAACCCGGCACCGAGGTCGAAATGGTTGTCCTTCGCGACGGCAAGAAGAAGACGCTTACCGCCAAACTCGAAGAGCGGCCCTCCGCTGAACAGCTCGCCGCCGGCGCAAAAGGTCAGGCGGTCGAAAAACTCGGCCTAACCGTCCAGAATCTTTCCGATGACCTCGCACGCCGCTATGGTTACGAAGACCTCAAGGGCGTCATAGTAACCGAGGTCGAGCAGGGTTCCGTGGCCGCGGCAGCCGGCATCCAGCCGGGAACGCTAATTCAGGAAGTCAACCGTAAACCCGTCGAGAACACCAAACAGTTCAACGAGGTAATGCAGGACGCCGCCAAAGACGGGAAGGTTATGCTCCGCGTCAGATACCAGAACCGAAGCATCCTTATTGTCCTTACGCTGCCGAAAGATTAGTAGCACGGCATAGTGTCCGGTGAATCTTAAAAGCCCCGCTTCCCGCGGGGCTTTTTTTGTTCTTTGTCAACGGATTGTGTGGAATCTGCGTCCTTTCGCACGGCTCACGGATTTTATGTAACCCCTGTATGGATAAGGCATTATGTGCAGCGCAAAAGGGCTTTTCAGGAAGTCTCCAAAAAATCTGCATTTTCTCTATTGACGCGCCCTGCCGGGGAGCGATAAAATAATTAGCGATATAGGTTATCTGGTAATAGAGAAGGTAGAGTATGAACATATCAAACGCCAATAAGGGAGGACACATCCAATGGCTAAGAGGGTTATTCTCGCCTCATCGGGTGTTGCATTCTTTGTCTGTATCGGCTTAATCATTTTTGCATTCAGTGCAGCCGCTCTAACTATAGACCCCGCTCAAATCGAGTCAGGCAAAAATAACGTCATCGCATTTATAGACGCGGGCGATTACACACAGGCGGAATCAGCGGCTGATAAACTGCTCTCGGACTACAGGAGCAGTCCCGATACGGCGGCAGCCCTTCATCAAATCGCACAAAGGTTCGAGCAGAAGGCCCAATACAGGCAGTCCCTGAAATACTCGCAGCTCGTTGTCGCCAACTGGCCTCAATTTGAAAGCGCAATGTGGTCTCAGATGGGGGTAGTAATATCGAATGTCGCCCTGGGTAATGATACCGACGCAAGGACGGCAACCGATGGCCTCATTGCGCGCTGCGGCGGCAACAAAGACCTGGCCTGGGCTTTATGTATCATTGCCGACAACTACGGGTGGCGTCGGCAGTACGACAACGCTGGCGCGACCTACAGGATGATTATCGAAAAATGCGGCGATAGTTCTTATGCCAACAAGGCCCGGTTAGGGGTCGCCCGCGTAAATGTCCTCTCGCTGATTGAGCAGGGCAGTTACTCTCTTGCCGAGCAGGAGCTGGATTTACTTATCGCGGATTTCAACCCAAGTCCGGATTTGCCGGACACTTTATATGCGGTTGGGGAGCGGTTCGGCTGGACGAGAAGGTACGTGGAAGCGAAAGATATATTCGACAGGGTAATCGCAGATTATCCGCAAAGTTCCGTTGTCGATAACGCAAGCTTTTATGCGGCTCGGATGAATGCCTGCGCCCTTATCAGCGCCGGTAAAGACGCCGAGGCCGTTGCTGCGATAGACAGATTCATCGCCGACCACAATGACAACCCGCAATTAGCAGATGCGCTTTACTGGATTACGCAGGAGTATGAGTGGACGAAGGGGACGGTCGAGGACAGGACGACGCGGTATGATACGCCGACGACCCTTTATGGCCGGCTTATGCAGCAGTTTGGAGATAGTTCTCTCGGCCGCAAGGCGGCGATGGACCAGAAACGATTATCTCATCGCACGAAGATATTCACGCTGATGGGCTCGGCAGAGCAGAATGACATCGATACTGCGATAGCTGCAATGGTCGCCGAGTTTAATGGCCAGCCGGCTTTGGTCAGTGAACTCTATTGGTGTGGCCGGGAATACGAGGAGTACCCTGCCAAATATCCTCAATCGAAGGCGATGTACGAGCGTATAATCACCGAGTTCCCAAAGAGCGTCGAGGCAAACCAGGCGAGATTAGATGTCCGGCGAATGGACATTCATATTCTCATTGAGGAAGGCGACTATGAGACCGCCGAGGTTGCTATTGAGGCCTTTGTGGGCGACTTTAATGAACATTCCTACGCTGGCGAATCGCTGCGGCGCGTTGCCAGGCAGTATTATGAAACAGGACTGTCTTCTCCGACATTGGATAAACCGAATATTGCTAGGGCCATCGGGGCTTGGCAGAGAATCATAGACCGGCTGCCAGTTTCGTTTCCGAGTACCGCCGCAGCCAACTATTTCATAGGCGATGCCTACGATGTTTTGGGACAGTGCCGTACAGGGATTCCTTACTTGGAGCGAGTCGTAACGCAATGGCCGGATTATCAATATGCCCGCAGGGCAGAATCACTGCTCGTGAGATGCAGAGACAAGGTACGCTGAAATCTCTGTGAGTAAGAGGGAATGATATTAAGTGTGAGCAAGAGGGATGAAAAATGGCTGAATCCAAGATAAACACATCGAGCTCCGGATTGCGCGGACAACTTTTGGTTGGACTTGCGCTTATTATTGCTATTAGCACCTCTGTGTGGGCAACCAGTGACCCGAACAAGGCATGCCGACTTCTCGAGGCGAGAATCCTTGACCAGGAGTGCAACTGGGACTCTTACGACCAAAGCTGCTCGGGTGAGCGGATTGTGTCCTACAGCTGGATGTGCAGTGGGCATTGCCCAGGTCTATACAGTTGGTGTGATGTAATGGGCATATACCCTAATCAACCCAAGAAGGTCAAAGCGACATGCTATGGGACTGCTGAGAATCCTCAGAGTTGCCAGCTCAAGAATCCTGTGGTGCTTGACGTCGGTGACAAGTGGATATGCGGGTGCACCTAAATTGCGTTTAGCAAGAAAGCTGTGAATGGAAGAAACGCCAGAGCGGGCATTGTAAGCCCGGGGCAACTATGATAACCAGGTAAGGGACCCGGGCATAGGAGCGGCGTAGCCGTTTGTTGAAAGGAAAACAGCGTATGAGAGGGAACAGAGGACTTGTGTCTGTTGGTCTGATACTGGGCGTGTGCCTTTTCCGGCAGGAGGTGCGCGGCGAATCCATTACGCTGCCTGAGCTTCGTGCGGCAGTTGCCAACTGCTGGAAGCAGATAGAAACGACGGCGCGGATAGTTTATATCGCGCAGGAGACGTCAAATGCGCCGCCGTACGAAGCGCAGGGGTCTGACACGGATAAAGGGTGGCGGCTTGCTATGAACGGCGTGTTTCGGGCCGAAGTCATCATAGATGCGAAGAACAAACGCGCCAAAACCGTCACGGTTGATTTACGCGATGTGAATGCACTATTGGCGCAGAACGCGCTGCCCCAGACCAGCAAACCGACCGTCTCTCGCACAAGGACCATCATAGTCGGGCGCGGGTACGATTTGATGTTTTACGATAAGGAAGTGTGGCCTGGCAGCCCCCAAGTCGTTCTTACGCAACGTTTTGCGGAGGCTATATATCCCTTCGACCTCCTTCGATTCGGATTGATTACCGTCGATTTGCTTGACGATGACAAAAACCCGCAACTGTCCGAAATCGATTCCGGCACAGGCAAGCTGATACGTGTGCATATTCCAGATTCCAACAGGGAACCGGCGATCATCGAGGCGACGTTTGACCTTGACCCTTCGCTTGGCTATCGGTGTCGGACTATCCACTGGTACCGTGACGGTCGCCCGTGGACGGAAGTCATTGCCGACAACTACAAGGATGTAAACGGTGTATTCTTTCCCTTCACCTACACCCAGCGCTGGTTCGATAAGGAGAGGGGTGGCCTGCTGACGGAAAACGTGTACCAAATCGCAAGTGCGGAGTTTGGAACTGCCCTTGGCCCAGATGATTTCCAGGTATTCGCTCCGGCCGGAACCCAATTTATGCACGACACCGAATTAGGCGTTGGCAGCGGCCCATTCGCCGTGAGCCGGCACATTGGCATCGATGAGGCCCTCCGTCTGGCCAGAATGGACCTTGAACGCCCCTGACACTTCCGCGCATCGCAACTCAATCGGTTCAGGTCAGATTAGCACAATGGCATACTGTCCGCGAATCTTAAAAGCCCCGCTTC
>CAYGVZ010000038.1:0-14691 GCA_964353475.1 uncultured Pirellulales bacterium
ATTCCTCGAAATCTATAACGAACTTTACGGTTTGACAAACCAGCCAGCCGCCGACACCCAGGTCCTCGATGCAGTAACATAGCCCCGGCTTTGTCGATGCCGACACGGTAATGATGGCTTCGTCACAAACGGCGAAGCCATTTCTTTTGCGCTAACTCCCGAGCAGGATTGAACCTTCCGTGGCAAATGTTCCCGCGACGCAGGCGGTCATCAGCCCCGCCAAAGTGGCGGCAACCAATGCTCGCAAGGCGACGCGGGCAATGTCCCCGGTCCTCGAGGGCGCAAGCGCGGAGATACCGCCCACAAATATCGCCATTGATGCGAGATGTGCAAAGCCGCACAGTGCGTACGTCGCTATAACTGCCGACCGCGGGTCGGCCAGCAGCCCCTTCTCCATCACAGCAGCCAAATCTCTGTATGCAACGACCTCCGTTACAATGACCCGCTCGCCGATTATCGTGCTGATTACGCCGGCATCTTTCACCGGCACACCCAGAATCAGTGTGAACGGGTAGAAGATGTACCCAATCAAACCCTTGAGCGACCACTGCCCCTCGAACCCGAGTAGTGAATTGACACTGCCCCCGAGCGATCCCAGAATCAAATCCACAAGTGCAACCAATCCCAGCACCGCAACCAATAGCGCCACAATCCCGACAATCATTTTCACCCCGGCGTTGGCGCCGTTGATTATCGCCTCGAAGAAGCTTTTTTCTCTCTCGTAGTATGGCTGAATGTCCAGCCCTAATGTTACCGGCTTGTCGTCCTCGGGCACCATAATCTTCGACATCACAACGGCGGCAGGCGCAGCCAGCAGTGAGGCAGAGACCAGGTGTCCTGCAATCGTGGGAAAAACCTTCTGCAAGCTGAATACGTACAAGGCGAGCACGTTCGATGCAACGGTCGCCATCCCGCAGGTCAACACCGTGCAGAATTCCGACCGGGTCATCTTCTCAAGATATGGGCGCACCGCCAGGTTCGATTCAATGCCCACAAAAATCTCGCTTGCCGCAACGAGCGATTCGGCGCCGGAGATTCGCATCAGTTTGGTGAACACGTACGAAAAGCCGTGAATGACCTTAGGCATTATGTTGAAATAGTAGAGAATCGAGATAAGAGCCGAGAAAAAGATAATCGTCGGAAACCCCTGGAAGGCGAGAATAAAGCCGAGCGACTTTTCACCGCCTTCGCCGGTTTCTCCCGGCGCAAGCGCCAGCCGACCGAAGACAAACTTCGCGCCTGCTGATGCAGAATCAAGAACTTCAACCACAGCATCGTTGACGACAAGGAATACCTTTGTCCCGGCAGGGACGACGAATACAAACAGGGCAATCAGTATCTGCAACGCGATGCCCCAGCCAATCACCCGCCAGTTCATATTTCGCCGATTCGCCGACAGCAGCCACGCGACCGCCATCAGCACAAATATCCCCGCGAAACTGACCAAGTTACCTATTCCCATAGTCCACCTCGCGTAACTTGCACCTCATTTTTGTCGGCACTTGCCCGGGATTCTACCCAGAAATTCGGGCGAATGAAAGTCAAACGGGCGCGACACTGTTCTTCGCTTTGCGCTTGTGAATCGCCCCATCACTGTGTAAGCTCACTCGGTAAGAGGAAGGGACATTTGCAGAATGATTGATGAATATGACGATCCGCAAGATGTCAATTCGCGATTATGACCCGGTTGCGGCCTTGTGGGCCGGCATCCCCGGATTGGGGGTGCACCTTAAGGAAGCAGATTCACGCGGCAGCATAAAACGCTACCTGGCACGCAATCCCGGGATGAGTTTTGTTGCCCGGCACAAAGGCAGGATACTCGGCGCAGTTCTTTGCGGCCACGATGGGCGTCGCGGCATCCTCTACCACCTCGCCGTTCTCCCGGAGTATCAGCGCAAAGGCATCGCACGCCGCCTGGTGGAACACTGCCTCAAAGCGCTCAAAAAGGCCGGCATCGGCAAATGTTACATCTTCGTTTTTTCCAACAACACCAGAGCCAAATCTTTCTGGAGACGACTCGGCTGGTCCGGCTATGCAGGACTGGATGCGATGTGCAGGTTAGTCAAACCACCTGTGCTGCACAAACGCCCATCCGGCCGCTGACGCGGGGCCAAGCCACTCCTGACCGGTTGACCTTGTGCGCGTCACTGCTCGTCTGCAATCCTCTTCTGCTAACCAGAAGCAGGCATCGACTATCAACCACGCTTTGCCCGAAGAAACAAGAGGGGGAAAGTCCGCCGCTGCGTCCTATAATATGCTTATTTTCTATATTGAAAAGTATTGGACGACACCAACGGAAGGAGCCAACAGGAGTGAAAAACCTGCTTGCTTAGCTCAGAAATAGAAAAGAACCGATAAAAATGAGATTTTCGGCCAAAAATCGACATAGGAAAGTTTTTTTATGCTTGACAAACGTATAGTCCGATAGTTAAATTAGGGCAATGAGGCAATATAGATAGACCCAAAGCAAGGGATTGCGGCGGGCAAGGTGGAGAGCACGGGATGAAGGAGCTATTCACAACCGGTGAAGCGGCGGAGGTTTGCGGAGTCAGCCAGCAGACGATAATCCGGTGTTTTGATTCCGGTCGGCTGGAGGGCTTTCGCGTGCCCGGCTCGCGCTTCAGACGGATTCCGCGGCCAAGCTTAGTCAAGTTTATGAGGGATAACAGCATCCCTCTTGACTCGCTCGAATCCGGCAAGAAGAAGATACTCATTGTTGATGATGACGCGGAGATAGTCGAGCTGCTGACGGACGTGCTTGGCCGCGATGGCAGGTTTCAAACGCAGGCCGCTGCGAGCGGCTACGAGGCGGGGATTCAGACGCAGCGGTTCAGGCCCGACGTGATACTGCTCGACTATATGCTGCCCGACGTGAACGGCAACGTCGTCTGCCACACAATCAGAAAAAACCCCGAGTTCCAGGATATCAAGATCATTATCGTCAGCGGCGTGATAAAGCAGGACGAAATCGACCATCTCCTCAAGGCCGGCGCACAGGGCTTTGTCAAGAAGCCCTTCGATGTCGCAGAAGTCGTGGACAAAATCTGCGCCGTCATGGGGATAGAACAGAAAGTAGCGTAAGGTTTTTCGCGTCATTATCATAAGGCCGGACGGGATTAACAAAAGCGCCGCTCCCGGCCAATGGTCGGCAAGGCAGCCGGAGGAGGCACCACCGACAGAGCAGGGCCGACCACAGTATCTTCGCACAGACAGGAATTATTGCATTAGGTAGATTATGCCCGACAAACCCGCTGATGCTTCTGTAGCCGCGCGAATCGAGCTGGCCGTTGGCAAGCTCGATTCATTGTCGATTCTCCCGTCCACAGCGGCTCGGCTGCTTTCCGAGATGAACAAGTTTGCTCTTACGCCGCAATCACTTCACGGCCTCGTCTCATCCGACCCTGTCCTGTCTGCGACCGTACTGACTCTGTGCCAGCGGGACCGCCAGGGCCCGCTCGACCCCGCAGACCCCGTCCGCTCAGCTTTGGACCGGCTCTCGCTTCGTTCGATTCGTGACGCCATTCTCTCGCTCAATGTCTATCAACTCTCGCAGCCGGATGCTCCAAAACTGGCTGCGCGAAAAGAGCTGACAAGGCACACCATTGCGGTCGCCTGCTGTGCCGGCAAAGTGGCGGAGCTTCTTTCTCCATCGCTCGAGCCGCAGTCGGCATATACGGCGGGTCTGCTGCACGACATCGGAAAATTCGCTCTCGATGATGCAATGCCCAAGAGCTACGAGCGAATCCTCGAACAGGCAAGAGAGCAGAAATCATCGTTTGCGACGACCGAACAGCAGTATCTCGGCCTTGACCACACAATCCTGGGCAAGCGATTAGCTCAAAAGCTGCAACTGCCGAGCGAAATTATCCTTGCAATCTGGCTGCACCACAGCAACGCTGGCCTAATCACACAGAAGATGCCACAGGCAAGAATCGCCCAGGTTGTCGAGTTGGCCGACGCGATTGCCCGCGGCCTGTCTATAGGCCAATCCGGCAGCTTCGATGTCCCCATCGCTGCCAGACAACTGGCTGAATCGCTCGGCCTGTCCGCCGACGACATAAGGCAAGTTACCGACACCATCGCTGCGGATGTCGAGCAAAGAGCCGCCGCACTGGATTTAGACCAGTCCAGTCCATACGCCGCTTATTGCGACGCGATTCGCGCCGCCACTGTGCAGCTTGCCGTTGAGAACACAAAAATCTCGAGCGAGCACACCCGGCTGGAAACGGGCAACAAGTTGGCCGAGTTTACCCGGGACCTTTTGTCTGCCGGGGAGTGCGACCTTATGCAACTGGCGGGTCGGTTTGTCTCGGCCTGGCAGAAGTTTCTTGAGACCGGCCCGGTCTGCCTTTACCTGGCCGGCGAAGGCAGCTCAGCAACACTGCCGGCCGTTACAATCGACAGCGATTCGCAAAAGCAGGAGGTCTTCGTAACCGTGCCTGAAGACATCCCGGCGGTGCCGCAGCTTCTTCTGGAAAAGTTTGTCATAGTTGACGCCCGCAATTACGTCGATTGGCTGTTTGAACAACTCGGCGTCCGGTTTGAGCTGTCGCACACCAGGATGGTCCCATTGCAGGTTGCAGGTGCCCTGGTCGGCGCAGTTGTGTTTGAGGTTCGCAACTCGGTCGATTCCGAACGACTCGCCGAGCGCATCAGGCCCTTCGCACACATCGGAGCAACGATTCTTCACCTGGCCGAAGTCGGCCGCAGGCACCAGTGGTTTGCCGAACAACTGGCGCAACTGCTGGCAGCGCCGGCGACGGCTGCACCGGTAAAGCCGACTATCGGCGACGAAAAACTTAACTCGGCGATTGCCGAGATGGCCGCGGGAGCGGCCCACGAAATGAATAATCCCCTCGCCGTCATCTCCGGCCGGGCGCAACTGTTAGCCGGCGCAGAGACCGACCCCGACAAAAAACGCGACTTCGAACAAATCAGTCAAAACGCATCGGAACTGTCGGCAATAATTGACGACCTGATGAATTACGCCTCGCCGCCCGAACCGAGACGGCGGCCCACGTCCGTCAGGCAGATTCTCGACGAGGCGACGCAGCTTGCCGCTCAAAAACAGAGGGTTGAACGCTTAGATGTCGCCGTGAATATCGGCGAGCTGGTAAGGGATGTTTTGGTGGACTCGGCGCAAGTCGCATCGGCCATCGCAAACATCATCAGTAACGCGCTGGAATCATATCCGCAAGGGACGGGACCTGTCAGGATTGCCGCCGATGTTGACAGGCGCAACGACACGGTGAAAATTGAAATCAGCGATACCGGCTGCGGTATGGACGCCGAGACAATCGAAAAGGCAACCCAGCCGTTTTTCTCAGCCAGGCCGGCGGGGAGAAAACGCGGGATGGGCCTGGCCCACGCCCTGCGACTGGTTCAAATCAATAATGGCTCACTCGCCATCGCCAGCCGGCCCGACCACGGCACCACCGTTACCGTCTCCTTGCCCGCCGGTCATTGAACCTCGATTACCACGCCGCCGTCACGCGACATCTGGAACGGCTTGTCGCTCAGCTTCTTTTGTAGTTCTTTCGTGATTCCGAAAACCTGCGTCCTGCCGGTCCGCGTGTCCGTAACCGCCAGGTAACACTGTCCGTCAGACGACACGCCTGAAAATGCGGGCTGAAAGATGCCCACTTTCTCAAAGTCGCCTCTGACCGTAACATCGTACTGCTGCACCGCTGCGCCGATTGCCAGCACCGCCGCCAGCCCTATTGCGAATCCCGCCAGAAATTTCATACTTTGTCCCTCTCAAAAGTCGATGATTTGAAACCTGGAATCACAACCCCGCGAGGCCCGCCCACAGGCGGTTTGCGCCGCAAGCAACGCCGTCATATTGCACAAAATCACTGTTGCGGTTCTTCCGCCGGTGCCCTCTCAGCTCGCTCCCGCAGCCGCGAAGTCCGTTCACGCGTCCTGCCGCCGTCCGTTCGCTCCGACGACCTTGTCGGCGTTCTCGTCCGGCGCTCCTGTGTCCGTTCAGTCCTCCGCTGCTCTTCGAGGTTCGTGACAAGCGCATTGGCCCGTTTCTCTCTGCTGGCCATCAAAAGTTCAATCGCCTTGACGGTCCGCGTCGCGCCCTCACGCGCAGCCACCTCCTGTAGGAACAATAACTCCGCGGCCACCTGGCTCTGCACCGCCTTTGCAAGCTCCGCCCTGTTATCGGTTCTGTTCTCCCATTGCTGACTGGAGTTGCCCGCCCCTCGTTCAAGTCCTTCAATTCCCCTGACGAGTGCATCAACCCAGTTCGGCTCGCGTGCCGGCGCTGTCGCCGCGTTCACATCCGTCGCTTCACCTGTGGTGAGCGAAGTCGAACCGCTCTGCGGCGGCCGCGGCGCCGCTGCAACATTCGCATCCGGCCGTGCAGCCGGCTGCGCCGCCGCCCTCTGAACCGGTCTGGGCTGCTCACCGCCCGGCATCTGCGGTGCGATGGTGCCGACCCCCACGTTAGCGGGAAAATCATCATCCTGGCCCTGCACCGGCAGCAAGCCCAACATCACGACGCCTGCAACAAAAAACACTGCAAAACTACTCGAAATCCTCACAGTTACACCTTTACCTTTCATCAACAACCGGCCTTGTATATTGCCTGCCTGCTCAACTACACACTTGCGTACACTCTTAAACTTCTTCCGTACTCGGTAATCCAATCCTCTCTAAGATTCTATCAAATTCATCGAGCGAATAAAACTCAATTACAATCCTTCCGCTTTGCCCGTTTCTTCTGGATTCGATGCTTGCCCGCGTGCCCAGATAGCTCGTCAGGCGGTTCTCAAGATCGCTGATATGGGCCGCCTTTGGCCTGGGCTGAGCCACCGGTTTTTCACTCCCGCCTAAGTATCTGCGCACCAGCCGCTCGACCTCGCGCACGCTCAGCCGACCCACCATTGCCCTGTTGGCGAGTTTGCGCCGCAGCTCTTCGGTCGGCAGCGCCAATATCGCCCTGGCGTGCCCCATCGTGAGCTGCCGGTCTTTCAGCATTCGCTTAATCTCGTCGGGCAACTCCAGTAAACGCAGGTAGTTAGCAACTACCGAGCGGTCCTCACCAAGACGCTCCGCCGCCTCCGCCTGTGTTAACGAGAATGTATTGATGTAACTCTGATATGCCTTTGCCCGTTCTATAGGGTTCAAGTCGCTCCGGTGGATATTCTCAACCAGGGCAAGTTCGAGCATCTCCGGCTCGCTGGCTTGGCGGACAATCGCCGGTATGGTTTCTAAGAGTACCATCTTTGCTGCACGGCATCTCCGTTCGCCCGCAATGAGCTGGTAGCCATCGGCCGTCTTTCGCACCAGCACCGGCTGAATGATGCCGTTTGCCTTAATCGAGGCGGCTAAATCCGCAAGCTCCTGTTCATCCCAGGTAGTTCGCACCTGGTAGGGGTTTGGCTGTATTGCCTCGATTTTGATTTCCTGCACCCCCCCGGCGACAGCACGCGCCACATCGCTACCTTGCTGGATTCCCACTATGGGAATTGGCGATTTTAACTCGTCTGCGCCGGATATTATAGGACTTATAAGTGACGCCAGCCCCCTGCCTAAGTGTTTTGGTTTTTCCGTCTTTTGCTCTGACATTTATTCACTCCTTCACTAATCCGTCTCATATTGTGAGTCGGCCATCCGCAGGCAATCCTTCGCCCGCCTTTGTTGTCACAAACTAAGATGTGATCCCACATACACTTTGTATAGTATCGGGAGACATAGCAGAAAAACTCCACCCTTGCCAGCAGAAAATCATATCGTCGCACAAATGTTTCACGTGAAACATTTCTCACTTGCATGCTGCGCGCTCCTTTAGCATTTCATCTTCGATACCCCCATAGTATGCCAGCGAAGTTGCCTGCGAACCAACTTGGCAACGGAACTTCCACATTTCTTCTTCCGGTGAGTGCCAGAAGACCACGCCTGTCGTCAAAAAAGGAAGGTACTGCCTACCACGATCTGTCCATCTTTGCTGTGCCACTTCGCGCAGCACATCGAATCATAATTCCAAGATATGAGGTCCAGTCAGCGTACCAGCCCCAACGAGACACGCTACCTAACGGAAACTCTCATTTGCTGGTTGTGATCAAAACTTTGTTGCCGCTGCCGGGATGGCTTCTTAGATAGTGCGTCCAAAATGTTCCACGTGAAACAAATTGATTGTGCCCGGCCACACACTGCTCTCACCGTATTCCACCGCGCGCGCCACACCCTAGTAGCCGCACTGTAGCATCCGCTTAAGCATTTCGCCCAGTAGGGCACAGAAGCCCTTGCGGCCACACTGTTATCTTTGCTATCTAGGAGACGGTAAAGTACACAAAGTCGATTCTTCTTGTCTGCGTGTGGTCTCAGGGATGAAATATCCGGGTTAGAGTTAAGGCAATTCGATATGTCTGTTTACACCAACACAGATGTTTGTTATATGTCAACCAAACTATCCATTTCCCATTTGACGTGGCCAGTCAAGCGTAGGCGGCTAAGCCGAAAACAGGGCGATACAAAAAATTCGTGCTTTTTGTGGGAATTTCCTTGCAGCAAGGCGCATATTATGTCATATTGCTGCATATCAGTGAAAGGTGGCACGTATGCAATTAATGTCGATTGAGGACTTGGCGGTGTATCTGGGTGTTTCCAAGCGGACAATTTACAAGTACATAGCAAGCGATGATTGTCCGCCTTATATCAAGTTGAGCAAGAAAAACATAAGTTTTGACCGCGGCGATGTGGATACCTGGCTTGCATCCAAAAAGGTCTTTCCGAAGACAGGCGACAATAACGCCGGCGAGCAGAAATGATGATTGCGAAGCTATTGCGCCAGCCGGCCTCTTCACAAAGGGTTTCGTATCTTGGCGAAATACGGGCAGACAGAGTGAACGGTCTACGACAAATAGGGAAAGGAGTAGAATATGGATGTTTGTGGAGTAATGGCAGCACTTGTTGTGTACCTGATATATGGTCTGATTGTTGCACTGATAATCATCGCCTTGTGGCGGATAGGGAGGTACTTCAGAAGCGCCGGAACTGAGCAGAAGCTCACCAGAATGGAACTGGGCAAGTTAGCCGAGGAAGTGCATCTATTACGGGAAGAATTACAGAAAGCGAAATAAACAGGCCAGCAAGATTCCCAAAGCGGCGGCTTCTGATTGCAGACAACAGGGGAATATGATATAGAGTGCAGTTGGTTTGGGTATTTGGAGTTTGTTGCAGATGGAAGTATCGGAACTTAAGAGCGGTATCGCAGATTTGAAGGCCCGGGTCCAACAGATTCGGGACTGGCTTTGACTTAGCCGGCAAGAAGGGCGAGTTGGCCGGCATCGAGGAGAAGATGTCGGCACCCGGCTTCTGGGACAATCAGGAGACGGCACAATCTATAGTGGCCCGGCTGAGCACGCTGAAGGCGGTAATTGAGCCGGTTGAGGAGCTTACGCGGGAAACGGATGACCTGGATGAACTCTTTGCGATGGCGGTTGAGTCCGACCCGGCGGAGCTTGAGCAGCTTGAAAGTGACCTGGCCACGCTGGTAAAACGTTGCAGGCAGATAGAACTGACGGGCTTATTGTCGGGGCCGCACGATTTGAGAAACTGTTTCTTCAGCATACACGCAGGGGCTGGCGGGACGGAAAGCTGCGACTGGGCGAGTATGCTGCTGCGGATGTACACTCGATACTTCGACCGGCAGGGGTACGCATACAAGGAGCTTGACATCACGCCTGGCGAGGAAGCGGGGATTCGGTCGATTACGCTGCGGGTGGCGGGGCCGTTTGCATACGGCAAATTTTCCTGCGAGGTGGGCGTGCATCGGTTAGTGCGAATCAGCCCGTTTGACGCGAACAAGAGGCGGCATACCAGCTTTGCGGCCGTGGATTGCGTCCCTGAGTTCGATGAGGACATCGACATTGATATAAAAGAGGAGGACTTAAAGATAGATTACTTCAGGGCGGGGGGGGCCGGCGGACAGCACGTCAACAAGGTCAGTTCGGCAGTGCGGATTACGCACAAGCCCAGCGGGATTGTCGTGCAGTGCCAGGACGACCGCAGCCAGCACAAAAACCGGTCATCGGCGATGAAGGTGCTCAAAGGCCGGCTGTATATACTGGAGCAGCAGAAACGAGACGTCGAGCTTGCCAAATTGCACGGCGAAAAGGGCGACATCGCCTGGGGCAACCAGATACGCAGCTACGTCCTCCAGCCATATCAGATGATTAAGGACCACCGGACGGATTATGAAACAGGCAATATTCAGCCGGTGCTCGACGGTGACCTCGATGCTTTTATAGAAAGCTATCTGCAATACAAGACAAAAAGCAGACAAAAGGATGGGAAATAATATGGCGGCAAAGACAAAGGAAATCATAAGAATCGAATTGAAGACGCACAGGGTCGGTTTCGCTGAGTGCCAGACGGATTTGCTCGTTGTGGGGCATTTGTCGGACACGAAACGGTTAGATAAGGTGTGCACTGAGCTTGACAAGAGGATGAACGGCGAGATTGAACAGCTTATCCGGCTGGGCGACTTCAAAGGTAAAGATGGAACTAACGCACTTATCTACACCGACGGCAAAATTGCAGCAAGGCGCGTCCTTATAGTGGGGCTTGGCGAAAGAAAGAAGGCAACTGTCGATACAATCAGGAAGGCGGCGGCGACTGCAGCGAATAAGGCGGTCGCTATGAAGGTGGGGACAATGGCGCTTGCGCTGCACAGGGCGATTGAGGGCCGGGTGGATTCGGCGACAGCGGGACAGGCGATTGCCGAGGGCGCGTATTTCGGCAGCTTTCGATATGACGAGTACGTTACACAAACCGAGAACGGTCGATTAGGTGAGTTGAAGGTTGAGTTGGTTGACCCGGATGTGCAGCGACTGAACAAGCTGGAGAAGGGTTCGGCGGTGGGCGCTGTGGTCGGGCGGTTGCAGAGTTACGCACGCACCATAGCAAATCGACCCGGCAACGTGATGAACCCGCCGGCGCTGGCGGAGGAGGCGAAGAAACTGGTGAAGGGAACACCCGCGGTCAGTTGCAGCGTGCTTGACGAAAAGCAGCTTGCAGCCAAAGGAATGGGCGGGATACTGGCGGTGGGCAGCGGCTCGAAAACGCCGCCGAGATTTATTGTACTAAAATATACCCCTAAAATCGCGGCAAAGAAAACGCCGACAGTGGCGCTCGTCGGCAAGGCCATAACGTTTGACTCCGGCGGCATAAGCATAAAGCCGGCGGCGAATATGGAACAGATGAAGTTAGACAAGACCGGTGGGATTGCGGTAATCGCGGCGGTGAAGGCGGCGGCGGAAATGGAACTGCCTATTAACGTTTACGCGATAGTGCCTGCGGCGGAGAATATGCCCAGCGGCACAAGTTTCAGACCCGGCGATATTGTTACGACATACAGCGGCAAGACGGTCGAAGTGCAGAACACCGATGCCGAGGGCAGGATGATACTCTGCGACGCAATACACTATGCGGTCGAGCAGGGTTGCGATACGATTATTGATATAGCAACGCTCACCGGCTCGTGTATGGTCGCACTCGGGACGCACAAGGCGGGATTGATGAGCAATGATGACTCGCTGGCAAAGCAGTTGCAAAAGGCGGCTGACCAAAGCGGCGAGAAGGTCTGGCCTATGCCCTGCGGAGATGAGTACGCAGAGGAAATGAAAAGCAAAATTGCCGACCTGAAAAACATCGGGAGCAAATGGGGCGGGGCGTGCACGGCGGCGGCGTTCCTGCGGCAGTTCGCAGGCGACAAAAAATGGGCGCACTTAGACATAGCCGGCACCGACTGCTTTGAGAAACCGGGCGAATCGTACTCGGAAGGTTCGAGCGGATTCGGCGTCCGCCTGCTCACAACATATTTGATAAACCTGGCAGAGAGATAAGAATCCGAACAGTGCTATGGCAAAAAAGATTAAAACAGTCGATGAAGCAAGAATTGAAAAGGCGGTAAGGGAGATACTGCTGGCGGTCGGGGAAGATACCAGCCGTGACGGCCTGAAAGATACGCCTTCGCGGGTGGCCCGGATGTACGCCGAACTGTTGGCCGGTATGCAGCAGGACCCGACGGAGCATCTCAAAAGCGTTTTCAGCGAGAACTATGACGAGATAGTGCTCCTGCGGGATATTCCGTTTTACAGTATGTGCGAGCACCATCTGATGCCGTTTATTGGCAAGGCACACGTGGCGTATCTGCCCGCAGGCAGGATTCTCGGCGTTAGCAAATTGGCGCGGATTGTCGATTGTTTCGCCCGCCGGCTTCAGACGCAGGAACGATTGACTTATCAGATAGCGGATTTCCTGATGACTAATCTCAAGCCATTGGGCGTCGCAGTGGTAATGGAGGCGGCGCACAGTTGTATGACCATTCGCGGGATAAAGAAGCCCGGCTCGGTGATGGTGACAAGCGCCGTTCGCGGGATATTCCGCAAGGACCCGCGAAGCAGAAGCGAATTGATGAGCTTGATACACAACGGCAACAGGTAGTACGCCGGAGCAGCCGGTTATGCCGAAGCTTGGAAGAAGCGTGCGGTTTTCGATAAATCCTTTTTTGCCGACCGACGGTCTCGGCTTTAATTCTTATGCGGGCAAGCCGGCCGGCGATGGCTTGGCGCCCTTTTTTGAACTCGGCGTGGAACTGGACGGGCAGACGGACCCCGTCACCGGCTTAATCGTCAATGTCAGCGATATAGACAAAGCAGCCAGGCAATTTGCCGTGCCGATATTCGCACAGCGAATCAGGGAAGAATTCAGGGCAGGCCGGCACGTTGAGATAAGCGGGCTGGTTGAGCTGTTAAGCGCCGTATGGGTAAAGCTTTGCGACAAATTCGGTTCGGCACACCTGACGAACATCGCCTTGAAAGTGAACCCTTTCAGGCAGATTGGGATTAAAGAAATGAAAGGCGAAACGGTCTATTTCAGCGAGAAATTTGAATTTGCCGCGACGCACATACTTTGGAACGAGCAGTTCAGCAAAGAAAAGAATCTTGAGCTGTTCGGCAAGTGCGCAAACCCGACCGGCCACGGGCACAACTACATTGTCGAAGTTACGGTGAAGGTCGCCGAGGGTGCGCGCGACTTCGCAGCGGCGGAATTTGAACGCGCGGTTGACGAGCAGCTTATAAGAGTGGTGGACCACAAGAATCTCAACGCCGATGTCCCTGAGTTTGCAAAAATCATCCCGACCGTTGAGAATATCGCAGTGTTCGCGTGGAATGAACTGGCGGGTAAATTCGCCAACGCCGACCTGCATTGCGTTACCGTTTGGGAGACAGACAGGACATACTGCTCGTATTGTGGACCGAACAGCAGTAAATAGAAGGCGAAGATTTAGAACGGGAGCCGGACAATGGAACAGGGACAGGTGCAAAGAGTCAGTGTGATAGACCCGATAGGAACAGCCGTTGACTGGGTAAAACGGGTGCTGTTCTCGCCGTTTGGCCTGGGCAGGTGGTGCACGATTGGTTTTTGTGCATTCCTTGCGTATCTGGGCAGCGGCGGGTTCAGTTTCAACTATCGAACCGGCCGCGGGGACTTCGAGCAGGCAAAGGAATTCGTTCTGGAGCATCTGGCACTCGTTGCCGTGGGGGCGGCAGTCGGCGTTGCGGCGATTATCGCGTTGTGGCTGCTCTTTTGCTGGCTTAGCAGCAGGGGGCGGTTTATGTTCCTGCACTGCGTCGCCAAAAACGTCGCAGAAGTGAAAGCGCCGTGGGCCAAATATAAGACGCAAGGCAACAGCTTGTTCGCATTCAGAGCAGTACTTGTACTTGTGGGTCTGGCAGTCGTGCTGGCGATTGTGGCCGTCCCCGTGCTGCTGATTGTTGGACTGTGTGCCGTCTATGGGCGGCCGGCGCGATTCGAAATGATACTTATCGCCGCGCCGTTTGTGGGCGTGTTATTCATCGCAGCGATGGCACTGGGAATCGTGGCGCTGTTCACAGAGGACTTTATTGTACCAATCATGTACCTGCGGACGATAAGGTGCGCGGCGGCGTGGCGCGAGTTTCTGCGGCTGTTCTCGGCCAACAAGCTGCGATTCATCGGCTACTACCTCTTCCAGATTCTGATAGTTATCGCACTGGGCTTAATCGTTGCAATGATATGTCTGGTCGGGTGCTGTTTTTGCTGCGCAAACATCCTTCTTATGGTTCCCTACATCGGCACTGTAATCCTGCTGCCGATATTCGTCTTCAGGCGCGCGTACTCGCTGTTCTATCTGCGGCAGTACGGAACGGCGTTAGACGTCTTTGTCCCCGAGCAGATAATTGCGAACAGCCCGCAGCAATAGTCCTCGGCGAGCGAGTAACTTGACAGGGGGAGGTTTTGTCATACA
The DNA here is from genome assembly GCA_964353475.1 of uncultured Pirellulales bacterium. Lineage (GTDB taxonomy): Bacteria > Planctomycetota > Phycisphaerae > Sedimentisphaerales > Anaerobacaceae > CAYGVZ01. Next base: position 14,306 of record CAYGVZ010000038.1, read on the forward strand.
ATCGCCGGCTATGGCGGAATCCATCTTTGTAAAGAAAAAGAAGAAAAAGAGAAGACGCATCGTCGTTTTGGACTACCTCGCGTACATCGCCCTGCGGGTGCTGGTTGTTTTCCTTGCTTTGTTTGATATCGAGGCAAATCTGCGTTTTGCCTGTTTTCTCGGTCGGCTGCTTTGGGACCACTACCATCGCGGCAGAAACAGGGCATTGGAGCATCTCCGTGCAAGTTACCCCGGCAAAGACGAGCAGTGGTATAAGCAGACCGGCCAGCGGAGCTTCGAGCATATAGCGATGTTAGCGGTGGATGTCTTATTCACGCCGCGACTTGTCAGAAAAGACAACTGGCGAAAATACTCGGTTTTCAAAAACGCCGAGGGGACAAAATGGC
>CAYGVZ010000039.1:0-14525 GCA_964353475.1 uncultured Pirellulales bacterium
TCGGAATTTGAGCCGGCGACGACAACGATTGAGCCAGAGGTGACACGCGACCTTTTGAAGAAGCTATATCAATATCTGGTGCCGGACGTGGTTCGGCATCATCTCGGCGAATATTACACGCCGGACTGGCTTGCGGAGCTGGTGCTGGATGAATCTGGGTATCACGGAGACACGAAAAAACGTGTGCTTGACCCGGCCTGCGGCTCGGGGACATTTCTGGTTTTGGTAATACAGCGAGCCAGAGAATTCGGTGCAAAGGCAAAAGAACCGGGTATTGAAACAGCCAAGAGGATTTTAGCAAACGTGTGGGGCTTTGACTTAAATCCGCTTGCGGTGATTGCAACAAGGACAAACTATTTGTTTGCGCTGGGTGAGTTGGTAAAGAAGCTTGGGGCGTTTGAGATTCCGGTCTATCTTGCGGATTCGGTTTTGTGGCCGAGGCGAACGGGGCAAATGATGCTCGTTGGCAATGGCGCGGTTGAGGTTCTGACATCGGTAGGGACATTTTTTGTTCCGAAAATATGGGTTGAAGAACGTGGATACTTAATGAGGCGGGCGGCACCTATGACCGAAGAATTGGCCAAACAGAAATGCAGCATTGATGAGGCGATGGCACGTTTCAAGAAAGAGGGGCTGGTATTCCCGCCTCACGAGAAGGCGGTTGAGAAGTTTTATGAGCACGTTTTGGAACTTGAGAAGGATGGAAAGAACGGAATTTGGGCAAGGTTTTTGAAGAATGTGTTTGCGCCGATGACGGCAGACAAGTTTGATTTTGTTGTTGGCAATCCGCCGTGGATTCGGTGGGGGTATCTGTCGAACGAGTATCGCAAGGCCACATTACAGATGTGGCAGGACTACGGTTTATTTTCGCTTAAAGGACACGCGGCGAGATTGGGCGGGGGCGAGAAGGATTTCTCGATGCTTTTTACATATGCGGCGGCAGACCATTATCTTGCAAGGGCGGGGACGCTTGGATTTCTTATCACGCAGGAGGTTTTTAAGTCGAAAGGGGCGGGAGAGGGTTTCAGAAAATTCCGTCTTGGAGACAGGGACACGTTAAAGGTAATAAAGGCGCACGACTTGGTCACGGTTCAGCCGTTTGAAGGGGCCGCAAATAAGACGGCGGCAATTATTCTGAAAAAACGCGGACAGACGGAATATCCGGTGCCCTATACGGTTTGGAAGAGAAAAAAAGGTGTTGGGCATGTGCCGACGAATCTGAAACTCAAAGAGGCAAGGAAGCTGTTAGAGAAGGAGATTTTATTAGCAAGACCTATTGGAAAGCCCAACGGCTCGTGGCAAACGGTTCGTGAAGGCGACGGTCGGCTGCGACGAATTCATGGAGAGAATGCCTATCGATCACGTCTTGGTGCCCGCGTTGAGCCATACGGCGTTTTCTGGCTTGAGGTCAAAGAGAAATTATCAAATGGGGATTTAATAGTTCGCAATATGGTTGAGAAGGGTAAGCGCAGGATCAGCCAAATCAGGGGACGGATCGAGGCGGATTTGGTTTATCCTGCAGTTAGGGGTGCGGATATAGTTCGCTGGGGCGTAAAACCGGAGATACATGTGTTAATAGTCCAGGAGTTGAAGAAGCGTTGCGGGTACCCTGCGAGCGTTATGAGGGTCAAATGGCCGCGGACATTTGAGTACTTGCTTGCGTTCGAGACGGAGTTGCTGAATCGCGCGGCGTATAAGAAATACCACGCGGATACGGACAAGCCCTTCTATAGCCAATATAATATCGCTGGATATACTTTTGCACGTTACAAGGTTGTGTGGAAGCGAATGGCAAATGACTTAGTTGCGGCAGTGATAGGTCAGCACAAGACGGTAATGGGATGGAAGACGATTATACCGACGGATACGACGTCTTTATTTGCGACGGAAAAAGAAGATGAGGCACATTATCTTTGTGCAATTTTGAATTCGTTGCCCGTGAGGAAGTTTATCAAGTCATATTCTTCGGCAGGTCGCGGATTTGGAGCACCGTCGGTGATGGAGCATGTGGGGATACCGAAATTTAATCCTAAGGATGAAAACCATATCAGGTTGAGCGGACTTTCGAAGAAATTACACCAGTTGCAAGATGAAGAAAAAGAGGCAGAGATGGGCAAACTTGAGGATGAAGTGAATGCGGCAGCTTGGAAGTTGTTTGAAGAAAGAGAAAAATAAAGGGTGAAAGAGATTGCCATATTAGAGGGTGGTATCGAAACCCATAAAGTGAGGGTTTTTTTCAAGCATGTTTTTTGTTGTTGACAAGCCGAGATTGCAAAGGATGATTTCGATTGTTCGGGAGGATGGTAAACGCCAGAAAGGCGAGACGCCATTTTTAAGAATAGCAGCCATTGGGAATGAATTAACAGTATCGAGCAGGACGGGGTCGGCAACGTTTCCCGCAACTATTTATGAAGAGGGGGTGCTGTTTATTCGAACAATCAATTTTCGGCGAGTTCTGCGGATGACACAAGTAAAGGAGAAGTTTCTCGCTTTTCAGGTAACGAGTTTTGAGGATTGCAGTTGACTCGGTAATCGCCTTTCACGGCGTCTAACCAAATCGAAAATCGCAAATTGACGCGCGAGCGTCATCCTGCCTGCCTGCACTGAGTTTATCGAAGTGAGCGCAGGCGAGGGAGTCGAAGGGTGCCCTCTCGGTTCGACAGGCTCACCGTCCTGAGCAGAGTCGAAGGAGTGGCTGAAAATTCGTCCCCTCGGGACGGCCTGGGGGGCCGTGTTCTCTGCGTAATCCGCGATTAAAAATCTTCGTGCTTTTTGTGTCTTCGTGGTGAAGAATCTCTGCGGAATCCGCGAACCTGTCCTGAGTCCGCCGCGGCGGATCGAAGGAATCCGTGGTTAAGAATCCCCCGCGTTAAACCTTCGCGGTGACTTTACTGCTGCTTTTTTTTCCAGTATCCTGTACAAGCTGCCTAAGAGGTATTCCCTGACTACCACGTCCCAGCTCATATTTTTTGCGATGTGGTAGCCGTTCTGAATCAGGCCGTCCATCTGTGCCTTGTTTTGCGGCAGCCGCTCCATTATTTTGTCCGCGACCTCCCTGCTTACTTTTTCCTCTATCCGGTCGCGCACCGAGCGGTCCATCAGCACCAGCTCGTCTATCGGCAACTGTCTTCCGGAGTCAAGGTTCGTATAGTCCGCCACGATGACGTTTCTGACCTCGTCAATGCCTCCGGGAATTGTCCCGACGGCATCGTTCACGAAGCCCGCGCAACCGCTGATGCTGCTCCACACGCATATACCGCCGAATGTCAGCGGCTCAAGATGCGCTATCCCGAACGGCTCATAGATGCTTTGTCCGAATTCAACGTCCGTTCCTTTTCGAATGTCCATAAACTCCATATCTTCGGGCATTTTCTGTCCGCAGTGCTTCCGTTCGAACCCGAACTGATTTATGAAGACAAATCTTATGCTCCTGCTCTTTGTGTTGAACTCCTGCGCCCCCGCGTAGAAATTCGCCTCGCCGCCGGATAAATCAGGCCAGCCCTCGCGGTGCGCCAACGGCCAGTGGTACTTCGCTTCCATATCATAAATGTCGCAACTGCGTCGCTGGCCCGCCTCGGTTGACAGCAGGAACATCACCGCCGTCCTGCCCTCGGCTCTAAGCCGCGGCTCCAGGTGCTCCAGTACGCGCAGGTCCCTCCACAGCCCCTTGCTCTGCACCAATCGCGTCACGTGCGTGAAAATCAGGTCGGGCCTGTACCCAAGCAGATTTTCACAGTATCTGCACAACCTCTCCTTCGAAGCCAGCTTGTCTGCCGCGCTTATCCTGTAGGCCGGTATCCCGTTATAGACAATGTTGATGTCAGCGGTCTCAAATTCGGGCGCGAGGAACCTCAGCTCGTCGGCCACGTTGTTGCCCACGGCCCATATCACGTCGCAGTGCTTCGACGCCGCCACCAGCGGATGCTTGAAATAGCCGTCCTGGCTGCCGAACACGTCCTCGACGTACAGCTTGTTCTTGTACGCCTGCCACATCACGTTATAAAACATCGTGTCGTAGCCGGGGTGCTTCTCGACGATGTTGCGTATGGTCGCCACCTCGTGCGCGTAAAAGGCCGTTCTGAAACGGTGCTCCGGCTCCAACATAGCCGCCAGCGCGGTCGGCATCCCCATATACTCGTGGGAGACCACAACAGTCGAATCGGTGGCTGCGCCTATGGCCTTCAGCGCAGCTATTGCCGCAGGCGCAAGCCGCACATACTGCTCGAACTCCCACAGGTGCTCATACAAGTCGCTGCGTATGCCGAACTCCTCATAGAGCTGCTTCTTCAGCGAATTAACCGCCCCTTCGTCGGCATACCTTACGTCTATAAGCAGCACCTCCGGCGTGCTTTTCACCCCTGTCTGCTTGTCAACAAACGTCCGCCTGCCGTAAACAATCCCCACGTTGTAGTAATGCTCTATCTTGCGGAATGCCGACTCGTATCCGCTTCCCCTAAGCCCATCTACAGATGAATAAAGCACCTCGCCGTCATTGCCTAACCGTTCTATCACCGACCCCTCAGTTGTGAACAGGGGGCCGACGAGAATCGACCTGCCCACGGCCTCTAAATACGGCTTGCAGGTAAAAAGCCCCTCGAGTACCGCGCCTATTCCCCCCACCTTGCCCACCGCCTCGTGGGTAACGTGAACCAGCGTGATATCACTTCTCATTAAATACCCCTTTCTGCATCCCGGTGTCAACTATACTATGCTCATCGTTAGTTTCTACGTCCTGCATAACCGCCCGGTGCGACCATCTCCGGATATGGCGCGTCTCCCCCTGCTCCTTTGCCGGCGGCTGCAAAATCCGCCCGTTCACCCGACGCAGATTACTGCATTATCGGGCTTAATGCCGCCCCTCAATGCGTCCCTCGCCCGTTTAATGCCCAATCCTCGCCCTGAGTTTTCTTATCAGACCGGACAGTACCTGCGGCGGAATGTCCGCAATTTCCGGCTGTGGTATCTCGCTAAGCGCTATCCTGTCTAAAATCGCAACGGCCCTCTTGCTGCAGGGCGCTATGTAACCGGCTGTTTGCTCCGCCTGCTCTAATTCTCCATCCGCCATCGACCGCAGGTACGTCAGTATCGCCTCCATCAGCTCCGAGTCGCTGAGCGTCGCACTGCCCTGCGGCGGCTCGGTTTTCTCGTTCGCCTTCGGCTCCTCCGGCACGTCTGTCTCGCTCAATATGTCTTCTCGCAGCCGCACCTCCTCGGCAAGGAACTTCCTTCTTGCCTTCTCCTCTTCATCGTCCAGCGGTGCAAGACGAAGCTCATCGTCCTCCAGGTCCACCTTCGGCACATACACCTTCTTGTGACAAGCCGGACACTTGCCCCACCGGCCACCCGCGATGTCCGGCGCCTCTATTTTCTTCCCGCAGTGTTCGCAGTGAAATGTTATGTTCATTCCTGTGTCTCCCTGTTCCTGCCTCGCCTTTTCTTTGCCCTGTACTCCGCAACAACGTCCGTCGTTATGCCGCCGCGGGGCGTGAACCTCGACGTTACCCGCATCCACCGCGGCCTGCACGCTCCCGCCAAATCGTCCAATATCCGGTTCGTCAGCGCCTCGTAGAATATCCCTTTGCTGCGATAACTCTGCATATAGAACTTGACGCTCTTCAGCTCTAAGCATCGCCTGACCGGGCAATACTCAATTGTAATCTCCCCGAAGTCCGGCTGACCCGTCCGGGGACAAACGCTTGTGAACTCCGGGCATCGGATTGTGATTGTGTAATCGCGCTGCGGATTCGGGTTGTCGAACATTTCCAGTACCGGCCTTTTCTCCATCTGCATTCTGCCTCGCAAAAAAACTCTATGGTTAGTATAATGTTTGCCGATGATTATGGCAAGAAGGAGCAGCTAATGGCGAATAAGAAAGACAAGGCGGTCGTCCTGCTCAGCGGGGGACTTGATTCTGCTACAACACTGGCAATCGCACGCGACGAGGGCTTCGAAATCTACGCCCTGACATTTCGCTACGGCCAGCGACATCATCGTGAAATCGACGCCGCACGCAGGGTCGCAAACGTCCTTGGTGTCCTTGAGCATAAGATTATCAACCTCGACCTCGGCTGTATCGGCGGTTCGGCACTGACCGACATCAACATCGAAGTCCCGAAGGACAGGGCTGACCTCGGTGTCTCCGACGATATTCCCCTGACCTATGTCCCCGCCCGCAACACAATCTTCCTCAGCTATGCCGTCGCCTGGGCCGAGGTCATCGGCGCATTCGAAATCTTCATCGGTGTCAACGCCACCGACTATAGCGGCTACCCCGACTGCCGACACGAGTATATTTCCGCCTTTGAAAAGGTCGCAAACCTGGCCACCGTCGTCGGCGTTCAGCAAAAGGGCGAGTTCACCATCCACACGCCGATTATTAATATGACCAAGGCGCAGACCATCCGCGCCGGCACAAAGCTTAACCTTGATTACTCGCTCACACACAGTTGTTACGACCCCGACCCGAAAGGCAGAAGCTGCGGCAGATGCGATTCCTGCCGACTCCGCCTCAGGGGCTTCTCCGCTGCCGGCCTCAAAGACCCCATCGAGTACGTCGTTGGCACACAAGGCGCGGGCGTTTGATGGCGGCCGGGTTGCTCCCGAGGCGCAAATCCGGTTTATCAGGATAAGCAAAGCAAAGACCGATGCGCGTGAATGAAATATTCCATTCGTTGCAGGGCGAGGGCCTGCTTGCGGGCGTCCCCAGCGTCTTTATACGCATCGCCGGCTGTCCCCTTCGCTGCAAATGGTGCGATACAAGATACTGCTGGGACCCTGCCGCCGGCGCCGACCACCCCATCGACAAAGTCGTAGAAATAGCTGCCAAGGTCTCCTGCTCGCACGTTGTCATCACGGGCGGCGAGCCGATGATAAATCCCGACCTGTCCCAACTCGCCCGCAAACTCAAAGGGCGTGATAAACATATCACTATCGAGACCGCCGGCATTGTCTTTGTGCCCGACCTCGTCTGCGACCTTATGAGCATCAGCCCAAAGACGTCCAATTCCGCCCCCGATGACGACAAACTTCGGCAGGCGCACGAGGAAATCAGATTGAATGTGGATGTCTTGCGCAACCTGACTTCAAACTATGACTATCAGCTAAAATTCGTTGTGGAGTCCCCGGCCGATTTGCCTGAAATTCAAGAAACGATAGACCGGATTGGAAATATCAAACTCGAAAGAGTAATGCTTATGCCCCAGGCCGCCACACGCGAGCAGCTCCTCGCCAAATCCCTCACAGTCGCTGAATTGTGTAAACAAACCAGCTTTGCCTTCTGCAACCGTCTCCACGTCCTGCTCTGGAACAACCGGCGCGGAACGTAAATTCCTTATCGCCTGCGGTGCTGCTGTAAACGCCTCATTTCAGCGTGGTCAGCGTGAAGATTGAGTTTTCTTTTATGTGGGGCGAGAAAATCATGTTATCGATTTGCAGGTCGGCGATTTTGACGCAATCCTCGTTTCGACTCGTGCGATAGTAAGCGACGGTCTTGCCTTGTATATTGATTCCCTTCAATCCGATGTCTAATTGAATGTCACTCTCAACCGTGCTCATTCCAACAATGGTAAAGTCATTGCCATCAGGTGAGACGAAGGCATAGAGGGGTATGTGTTTCAGCGGCGCGTGCCAGCCGGCATAAACATCGTTTGTATCTGTCGGCTGGGCCTTAATCTCAATTCGCACAAAGCCGGGCTTGACGAACTGGAAGACCTGTTTCAAAGCGTAATACCGCCGTTTGGGCGTATAGATCCACTTGTCCCTATCGGTCTTGAAGATGCCGTATGTCGCCCAAGCGCCATCGTGTTCGTGGAAGTTGTCGAATGCGTCCCACACCTGGCCGGATGAGAAACCGTCGTCGATGGCCTTCAACAGTCGCCGGACGCACCGCCAGCCGACCCCGAACTCGACTTCGCCTGTCTGGTCAAGGTCGCCGAACTCTGAAAGCCATACCGGGCAATCGTTATATGGGCTTTGCCTGACCATTTTGGCGAACTTCGCAAAGTCGGTCTCCTCCTGAAACCATTTCCACGGCTCCTGGTCGCCGCCGTCGCCGTAAGTGTGCGTCGAAAAATATGCAAGCCGCCCGACCATTGACGCATCTTTGCATATCGGCGCAATCTTCTCTAACTTCGGATACGCATCGCAGAGGACAATCAGCTTAATGTCACCCAGCCCGGCCTCATCGAGCTTCTTCAAGATGGCCTTTGTCGCAGGGATAACGATATTGGGCTGTAACCTGGGCCCTTCGGGAAAACCGAGGTCGGTCTCGTTGAACGGCGCAAAAAGGGAGAACTTCAAATGCTCCTTTTCTCGCGCCCACTTGAGCATTGAGACAGCCATCTCAGCATAGCCGTCAAAATCCTTGAGTGTCTGCCCATCCGTTCCTACAAGCGCCCGCGGAATCTTGCCGCTGACGTTGAAATATGGCTCAATTCCTCTTGTGTTGAGGTAGCGGAATGTCTCCCAGGCGTCTTTGAAAACCTTGCCCGTATAGACATCCTTGAGATGCTCCTCGTGATAATTTCCATCCTTGTCGCGTTTGTTCGGGTCCAGCCAGTCGGCTGTACCATAGCAGTCAAATCGAAACAGCATACAGCCGAGGTCGTCAACCAGCATATCGAGAACGGGCTTTAAATTCCCGTCGCGCCACTGGGCGGGCGTGATGTTGACGCCGAAGCCGTCGATTTTCTGGAATTTCACATCGGCGTTCAAGACGGCTTTCCTGGCGATTGTCCCGTCTGCATAAACGCTGATAGTACCTAACAGAAAGAATCCCGCCAGGCATCGCATTGCATGCATCCCTATGCTGTTGCAGCCCCGCCGCGGCGGACAAAGCAACCTCATCTTTTCGACTACAATGTTCTTCATTTTGTCGCAATCTCTTATGTGGTGAAGTCGGTTGATATGTCTGCCCATCTATCGCGTTTCTTACTTGACCTGCTTCCGGAGTTTTTCGGCTTTTTGTACGAGTTCTTCGCGCGACGGTTCCGTTCTGGGTTGGAGGTCGAAGGACCATTCGTATGTGTTAACGGCTCTGCCGGGCAGGATTTGGGCGAAGAAGTCGAATGGAAAGTAATCGTGCCAGGGTCGTTTGAGTTTGCGATGGGTGGCAATGGGTTCATAGCCCTCTTTACTTATCCGCACATTGTAGTCGCCGTACCAGTTGAACGAGACGGTGGCGGGTGATGTGCCTATCTCCTCGTCATTGAGTAACACAACTGCTCCCTGTGGTTTTGTATTGATGGTCAACTGTCGCTCAACGCAGCCGGCGAGAAGCAACAGTGCAATGAGTAAAGCAGCCAAAGTGAGTTTTGCCGTCGAACTGGTTTTTCGTGCTCTCATATCTGTAATCCTTATCTTTGCCGAACGTGTAACCATTATAAACTGGCGGGCGTAATACATAAACTTGAATTTTTCGTGGTCGGCGAGGTTCGTCGGGAACAGCGCAAGGGGAGGGTTGTTTTTGAATTTAGGGCGCGGTAGTATCACAGCCGAACCGGAACTGACATTGGGTGGCGAGCCGTTTGAAAGGGATTCGCTTATGCAAAGACGACATATTCATTCAGTGATGTTTTGCATGTCAGCGTTGGTGTGTCTGGTGGAAGGTGCAGCAGGCCAGGAGCCGCCGAGCATCGACATCGGCGACATTGATAAATCGGTCGTGATGATACGCAGTGTGTCTCAGGAGTTTGACTACGTAACGCCGTGGCAGCAGAAGATGATGACCCAGGGGGTCGGTTCCGGCTTTATAATTGAGGGCAGAAAGATTTTAACCAACGCTCATAACGTCAGCAACAGCAAGTACATAGAGCTGGTCAAAGAGAAGGTCGCCAAACGTTACCCTGCGAAGGTTGCATTCATCGGGCACGATTGTGACCTTGCGGTGCTTGTCGTGGATGACGAGTCATTTTTTGAATGGACCGTGCCGTTAGAGTTCGCGGCCCTGCCGAAGGTCAACAGCAGGGTCTCCACTTATGGTTTTCCGGTAGGCGGGCGGCACATATCCGTGACGGAGGGTGTGGTGTCGCGAATACAGATGGATACATACGTGCACACGGGTGCGGATTCGCACTTGGTCATACAGACGGACGCGGCCATAAATCCCGGCAACAGCGGCGGGCCTGTGATGCAGGATGGCAAAGTGCTGGGAGTTGCATTTCAGGGTTTGCGACAGGCCGAGAACATCGGCTATATGATTCCCACGACCGTGATAAAACATTTCCTGAAAGACATTGAGGATGGCTCGTACGATGGATTCGGCTCGCTCGGCGTGATGTTGTACCCGGGGCTGCACAGCGACAGTTACAAGGATTACCTGAAGGTCCCTGCCGGCGAGCAGGGGATAGTGATTATTGATACGATGATGCACAGCTCGGTCGAACAGATTTTGCAGAGGGACGACGTGCTGACGAAAATAGATGATTATTCCATCGACAACGACGGGCGTGTGGAGATTTACGGGCTGAGGATGGATTTGTCTGAGGTGGTTGAGGGTAAGCAGATAGGCGGGACGGCCCGGCTGACTTTCTATCGCGGCGGCGAGAAAGTGGAAGCCACTGCCGCCGTTGCGCTCAACCGCCCGATTTTCGAGTACTCGCGGCAATATGATGCGCCGCCGAGGTACGTTTGTTTTGCCGGGCTTGTCTTTGTGCCGGCCACCCGCAACTATCTTGAGACCTGGGGACGCGACTGGATTACCAATATGCCGTTTGTGCTGCGGTATCTGTTTCACAATTCGATGCAGCTGAATACGGACAGGCAGCGCAAAGAGTACGTCGTCCTGTCGGAGATTCTGCCTGATAAGCTGAACGCGTACGCCGCTGGTTTCAAGAGCCAGGTGGTTGAGAGCATAGACGGCAGAGCAATTGAGCGCCTGGAGGATATCCAGACGGCCTTTCAGCAGGCGGCGGCTGCATTTCTGTTTGTGAAGTTTATGGGCGTTGAGCAGCCGCTTGTGCTGGATGTGAAACAGGCGAAGGCCGGGCAAAAGGCGATTCTTGAAAAATACAACGTCCCTGAGGACGCGAGATTGGAGAGCCAGCTATGAAGATGAGGCGATTGGCGTTAATAGTGACCGTTTGCTGCTTAGCCGGCTGCGGCGGGCAGACGATGGTACAGCGGGGTGCGCTTGACCCGCGCGAGGCGATGAAACAGTCGCTTGTTTATCTGGAAATCTCGTCGTACTCATACGACCAGTTGCGTCCCTGGCGCAACGCCGATGTCGAGCAAAAAACCGCCACCGGCTGTGCGGTCGGGGACTATGAGGTCATAACGCCTGCATGGAATCTGACGGATGCGACTTTGATACAGGCGAAACGGTTCGGCAAAAACGAGTATATTGCAGCGAAGGTCAAGGCAATCGACTACGAGATAGACCTTGCCTTATTAGAGCTTGACGCCAATGCAGCGGGACAACCCTTGAGGCACGTGCGATTCGTCGAGAGGTTTACACGCGGCGCAAAGCTCGATTACTACTGGCTCAGCGAGGATGATAAGCTCAATGCCGGTCAGGGCTATCTCGACCGTGCGGGCGCGCATAATTCGACCGTGTCATTTACGCGATTCCTGAACTACGTGGTCACAAATACCTCCGGCGAGACAGGCAACGGGCAGGTCTATTGCGACGGCGCATCGCCTGTCGGTATTGCCTGCTGGGGCGATGAGACGAAGGAAGCGGGGCTTATACCTGCGGCGGTAATCAACGCCTTTATGGCAGATGCGGCGGACGGCAACTATGGCGGCGTGCCCTGCGTCGGCTTTACAACTGCCGAGCTTCTTGACCCCGCTGTTCGAGCGTATCTGAAAATGCCGGCGACAATGACGCACGGCGTATTAGTCAGCGATGTTTTCCGGTTGGGGACCGGCAGTGATTCGCTTGAGCCAAATGACGTGATACTCGCCATTGACGGCAGAGGAGTCGATGCCTACGGAAGATTTCAGCATCCGGTTTATGATTCGATTCTGTTTGACCAGTTGATTATGGGGCACAAGGTCGGCGATAAAATTGCGTTTGCGGTCTGGCGCCAGGGCGCCGAGCAGCAGATTCAGGTCGAGGCAAAGAACATCAGGGCGTCGCAGATGCTTTTGCCTTATTACGAATACGGCCAGCAGCCGCAGTATGTAGTGACGGGAGGGTTTGTGTTCCAGAAGCTGACTCGTCCTTATCTGACGGCCTGGGGCCCGGACTGGCAGGGCAAGGTCTCGCCGCATCTTTATCACTACCTGCGCGATTTGGCTTTCAAGCCGACCGAACAGCGAAGAGACATAGTGATATTGGGTTATGTGCTGCCCGCGCCCGTAAATCTTGGTTACAAGGATTTGGCGCAGATTGTGGTGAAGAAATTCAACGGAATGGAGATTCATTCGATTGCGGATATTCTCGCGGCACAAAAGTTAAACCCGGATTCAAAATACGACGTTGTCGAATTCGAGCTTGATAATCCCAAGGTCGTCATTCCGCGAGCCGCATTGCCGCTGGCTGATTCGATGATAGCGCAAAACTACGGCGTAACCAGGCCCGCCAATATCGCACAGTAAAAGCAGTGCCAAGCGGCTGCTTTTGGCTGCAAAGAATTGACAGGTGCGGCCTGGGGGGATAAGCTATGCGGGTGGTTTCGCGTGTGTTTTTTTGATGGATGATTTATGCGTGTATTACTAAGCTGGTTGAGAGATTACGTTGAGATAGACAAGTCGGCGGAGCAGGTGGCCGAGATACTGAGCAACGTCGGGCTGCCTTATGAGGGCATTGAGCATCTTGACGGCGACGCCGTGATAGATGTTGAGATTACGAGCAATCGCGGCGACTGCTTAGGGTATATCGGCGTCGCACGTGAATTGGCGGCGGCGACGGGTAAACGGCTGAAAATGCCGGTTGTCGAGATGCCGGAGTCGAAGAAAGATGCGAAAGAGTTTTGCAGCGTCGAGATACGCGAGCCGGACTTGTGCGGCAGATACACTGCTCGAATCATAGAAGGCGTAAAGGTCGGGCCTTCGCCGGATTGGATGCGTAAGCGACTTGAGGCCGCGGGGATGCGGAGCGTCAACAACGTTGTCGATGCGACAAATTATGCGATGCTTGAGACGGGTCAGCCGCCGCACGCATTTGATTATACGAAGATAATCGGCGGCAAAATCATCGTTCGCAGGGCAGAAGGTGGAGAGCAAATCGTAAGTATCGACGGCTCGAAGTGTCAGCTCTCGCCGGATATGCTCGTCATTGCCGATACGAAGGGCCCCGTAGCGGTTGCAGGCGTTATGGGCGGACTCGATACGGAGGTGAGCGATTCGACGACGACGATACTGCTTGAAGATGCTCACTTCGACCCGGTGAGTGCGCGGACGACATCGAGAAAGCTGGTGCTGCCTTCGGAGGCGGCGTTTCGGTTCGGCAGAATAGTCGATATTGAGAATGTTGACTGGGCGTCGAGACGGACGGCACAGTTGATGGTGCAGGTGGCCGGCGGGAAAGTCGCAAAAGGCGTCGTTGATACCTATCCTAAGAGGCCGCAACCGAAGCAGGCAACGCTGCGCTTGTCGCGGCTGAAAAAGTTGCTGGGTATTGATGTGCCTGCCGAGGAGGCGATGGGAATACTTTCGCGCCTGGGTCTTGAGCCGAAACGGGACGGCGACAGCGTGATGTGCAGCGTTCCATCCTGGCGAAGTGACATATATCGGGAAGCGGATTTGATTGAGGAGGTTGCAAGGGTTTACGGGTACGACAAGGTGCGTACCGAGCGCAAGATACAAATCGAGGTAACTCGGCCTGATGCACACCAGCAGATTGCCCGCTCGATTGGAACGTATCTGAACAGTTGCGGCTTTTACGAGAGCATAAACGTCAGCTTCATCGAGGATAAGGCAGCGGAGCTTTTTGTGCAGCCGGGGGTCAAAGAGTATCTGGCGGTTGCGGATGTTTCTCACAAGACCACGAGTTTGCTGCGGCAGTCGCTGCTGCCGTCGCTTCTTGCGGTGATTAAGTCGAATCACAATGCGGGTAATACGCCTTGCAGGGTATTCGAGATTGCGGATACATACATTCCCGCGACCGGCGGGACGCTGCCCGTTGAGAGGGTAAAGCTCGCTCTTGTCTGCGACGGCGGGCTGCGGGATATTCGCGGTGTGATTGAGGGTTTGACAGGGACATTTGGCGGGGAGGTAAAGCCGGTGTTTACGCCGACGCAGGCCGCGTGGGCGCAGGCCGCTGCGGAGGTTGTGGTAAATGATAAGGCGATCGGAATTATCGGGATGCTCTCGCAGCAGGTAAAGGACAAGTTCGACTTCAAGGATGTTACTATCTGCGGAGCGGAAATTGACGTAGAGGAGCTTGCCCTTCTGCACTGCGGGCCTGTGAAGGTAAAGCCCATACCGAGATTTCCCGCAATCAAGCGAGACCTGTCGATAATTGTCGATGAAAATATACCCTGGGCGGATATAGCCGGGGCGGTGAATGCGAAGGCGTCTGCCGAGCTTGAGGACCTGCGGTTTGTTGACTTGTATCGCGGCAAGGGTATTCCTGCAGGCAAAAA
>CAYGVZ010000040.1:0-14143 GCA_964353475.1 uncultured Pirellulales bacterium
CTGACTCAGAATACTCCCCCAATAAACATCTCGGATTTCCTGGTTTGAGGGCAGGTATGGGCGCTGTTTCCAAAAAATGGGCAAACCTTACGGAACTGATTAGCCGCGATGCGCTGGCTCTGCTGGCTGCTAAGGGCACCAAACTTGTCGAAAAAATTGGAATTGACATCGTAAGGGGTGTGGTCTTCGACGTTCTGGTCGGCAAGAATCTGCGAGATTCTACTGAGTCGCTGACCAGGAAGCGAATCGCCACGCTCAATCTGGCTCTTCTGCGGATGTTTCTGACCGCTGCTGATAACCAAGGAAATATCGATGACCTGCTGGTCTTCGCCCGCGAGCGTTTGGCCGCCGGTAAAGTCGCAAGAGAAGAAAGATGGCTGGCGCAATGGATACTGGGGCTTACCGACAAGGCATTCCAAAACGTGCTCAGAGACGAACGAACTGCAATCAACCGTTATCTCGAGCAGTACAAAGACACCTGTCAACAGATAGTAGCTGATTTCGAGAATAGCTATGGGGCTGTATGCGGGTCGTTGGCAATGGGACCAGACGTCAAAGCCGAAATCAATTCGCTCTTTTTGGTATATTTTCTCAACACCATCGGTTCAGAAACGTTAACAATCAGGGGGTCGGAAAAGTCCGCATACGGCAAACTGTTCGAGAAACTTATTTTGGGTTCGCTATTGAGCATCCTGGGATTTGAAATGGTCGATGCGGCAAGCCCCCGGAAGCTTCGCAAGGTGTTCTGGCTGGCACAGCAGGGGGAACGCCGCGAAAGCGATGCTACATTGCTCTACTCTGCCGGCAAGGGTGTAAGGTTCGATATAGGTTTCATCGGTCGCGGAAATCCCGAAATCTCTCTCGACAAAGTGACACGATTCGAAAGAGAGATTCAGCTCGGAAGGAAGAAGTGGTACCTTGCTACAATGATAATCGTGGACAGAATTGGCAAGAACAGCCGGATAGAGAAACTTGCTGACCGCGTTGGCGGCACTATAGTTCAGATGAGCATGAGCTATTGGCCTAAGCAAGTCGCGGCCGAACTGAAGATAATCCTCGGATATTCACCCGAAATGCTTGGTGTTCCTGACGCCAAACTAAGCGAGTACATTAGAAGCCGATTGCACAAGGTACCCCTTGAATCGTTAATAGGTCTGCGAAAGTAGCATTACGGAACCGGAATTAACGAATGGAAGACGTAAAAGCAATAGTTCTTAGGGCGGCGGGAATCAACTGCGATATGGAGACACAGTATGCCCTCGAGCTGGCGGGGGCACAGGCCGACCGAATCCACATAAATCGCATCATCGAGGACAAAAACCTGCTCGATAGTTTCCACGTCCTCGTCATTCCCGGCGGTTTCAGCTACGGCGACGACGTGGCGGCAGGAAAAATCCTCGCAAACCAAATCAAGCACCACCTCGCCGAGCAGGTCCGCAAGTTCATCGAAGCAGGCAAATTAGTCCTCGGCATCTGCAACGGCTTCCAGGTCCTCGTCAAGGCGGGAATCCTCCCCGGCTTTTCACTCTCACCGCAGAGACCGCAGAGTGCGCAGAGGTTAGACAATTTTCCCTCAGCGGTCTCCGCGTGCTCGGCGGTGAAACCGCAGGACCCTGTTACAATCACATATAACGACAGCAACAAATTCGAGGACCGCTGGGTTTATCTCGCCCCGCAAACCGACAAGTGCGTCTTTATCGAACCCGGCAAACGAATTTATCTGCCGATTGCCCACGGCGAAGGCAAGGTCGTTGCCAAAGACGACCAGACGCTCCGGCAATTGCGCGAGAATGGCCATATCGCGTTCAAATACGTCGATGAAAACGGCAGCGAGGGCGACTACCCGATTAACCCCAACGGCTCGGTCGATTCAATCGCGGGTCTTACCGATTCAACCGGGCGGGTCCTCGGCCTTATGCCCCATCCTGAACGCCACGTCCGCCATACCCAGCATCCTCGCTGGACACGAAATAAAAAGGCCGATTGTCCGGGCGACGGCCTTGCCATCTTCTCCAACGCCGTTAAATACGTAAAGGCAAACCTATAGCTTCGTTATTCGTCGTGCGTAGCGCGTCCCGGCGCGCCGGGATTGGGCGCACAACGCAATACGCAGAACGCAGAACGAGACAAATGGCGGGAATCAGGGACTTTTTCTTAAAAACAAAGCTTGTTACGACAATTTGCTTATATCCAAGTACTTTTTAAATATCTCCTTGGCGGTCTCAGATTGATTTCTCAACCATTCAAAATGCGAGCATTGAGCATCTAACAACCTTTGTTTTTCCTTGGGAGATAAAGGTCCAGCGCCATTGAGAATTTTGGTATCTGTGTCGAGGTCGACTCCTCTTTTATAGATAGAATTTATGAACTCCGCGACTTTATGGCCGAAAAGAAATTCGCTTTCTTTTGTATCTCGAAGCAATTGTACAAGTTCATCGTTTGTTGTCGTGCCATTTTGCATTACGCGAGCCCAGAACTTCATTACCTCTTGATAAATTCTTAAACGCCGGTCAAAAAGGTCCACTCGGACCTTGTATTTATTGATCTTGCACTGTTGCCACGCGATATAAGCCATAGATACACCAAGCACTGCTGACAGCAATAGACTTGCGTACTGAAAATTTATGGGTGCAGAAGAATTTGGTATTTGGCTTATTGCATTAGGAACCATTTTTATATTCCCTCTTTCATTGCATCAAAAGCGTGCTTCGATGGGCTAAATATTACCATCTGTGGATATATTCGTTCGATACTTTTCCCAACGAACAATACTTGTTTACTAATTCTTCGTACTCTTTCACATCGGCTTTGTATTGATTCATTTTGTAACTCCGTAAATCTCCCTCGGCCTTGCCATGAAGGTGCTCGCACATGTCCCGCAGAAACTTTATTGTCTTGAGGAGCGCTGTTATGTACTCCTTAAATACAACTGGCACCTCGTTTCTGTTATTTGTGGAAATGGCGATTTGGTCCAACGCTGAAGCCAAGGAATCAAGATCTCTGACGTGTTGACCATAGTCTATGGCCTTGAATATCCCGGGAATCGGTATGGCCTTTCGTAATGAGAACTTAAATATTTTATCGTGTATTGCTACATACCTATCAAGTATCTCATGTACTTGATACATTTCGCTGGGCATCCCATCCACGAGTCCCTTCCTTCATTCAGGTAATCAACATCTTTCGTTATTCTTCCGTTTCATCCTGTCCGCTTTATAACCAATTGCCGTCCTGTTTGTCAAAAAAAATCTCTACCACTAAGACACTGTTGGTTTTGTATATCGTTGAACGGTGGCACGGCTCGTATCGGTTGCGATTGACGTAAGACGTTCGACGAAACGAGCAGCGCAACCGATGAATGAGAGACGCAATCACCCCTAGCACTTCAGTCGGAGTTATCCGGGATGCTCATAAAGGCCTCCTGGGGGATTTGGACGGAGCCGATGCCCTTCAAATGTTTATTTTCACCAGGTTGCCTGGCTTGCCATCTTCTCCAACGCCGTCAATTACATCCGTCAGAACTTCTGAACATCACTTGTGTCGGGCTTGCCCCTTAGAACTCCCTGTGTAAAGGTGTGACAGTTTCTGACACCGCCGGCAAATTCTTTTTGACTTTTGCGGCGGGCCCGGTATCCTTTTCGTTAGCAGGATGTTTAATAGGGACATTATATATGACGCAGGCGCACCCTAACTCGGCTGACATCGAAAAGTGGCTGATGCTCAATAACGCCGAAGGCATCGGCCCGGTAACTTTCGGCAAACTGCTCTCACATTTCGGCTCGCCCGACGCCGCACTGGGCGCCTCGGCGGCACAACTGAGCAGGATAAACGGCGTTGGACTGAAAACCGCCGAGCAAATCGCCGCGACCCGCACTAAATTCGACGCTGCCGCTGAGCTTGAACTGGCAGATAAGCTCGGCGTCCATATTATCCATCTCCAGGATGACCGCTATCCGCCGCTGTTGAGCCGGATTCACGACCCGCCGCCGGTCATTTATATCAAGGGTACACTAAAAAGGGAGGATAATGTTGCGATAGCAATGGTCGGCTCGCGCAGGTGCAGCTTGTACGGCTCGGAGCAGGCGTCTCGATTCGCCTATATGCTCTCATCCGCCGGTTTTACCGTATGCTCCGGTATGGCCCGCGGCATCGACACCGCCGCTCACCAGGGCGCACTTGCAGCACAAGGTCGCACCATCGCCGTTCAGGGCTGCGGCCTTGCGAAAATCTTCCCGCCTGAAAACAAGGCCCTTTTTGAAAAAATCGCCGAATCAGGCGCCTGCGTCAGTGAGCTTCCGCTTAACTTTGAGCCGCTGGCGGAGAACTTCCCCCCTCGCAACAGGATTATCGCGGGCCTTTCGCTGGGTGTTATCATAGTTGAATCGCCCATTAACTCCGGCGGTATGATTACCGCCAAGGCCTCCCTTGAATACAACCGCGAGGTTATGGCTGTCCCCGGCAAAATCGATTCGCCGCTCAGCACCGGCTGCCATCGGCTGATTAAACAGGGGGCAAAATTAGTCGATTGCGTCGAGGACGTTATGGAGGCCCTCGGCTACATCGGTCGCCAGCTTCAGGACCACGTAGTCGAGGCGGCTGCCGGTGCCACGCAGAAAGCCGAGGCGCCGCTGTTTGACGCGGGACAGTTGAAGCTTAGCCGTTCTGAGAAGATTGTTTACGATTGTCTGGGCCGTGAGCCGATACACCTGGAGCAGGTAATCGCCGAGGCCGACCTTGCCACCGGCGAAATCAACGCCGCCCTCATCTCGCTTCAACTCAAAGGCCTCATCAGGCAACTCCCCGGCAACGTCTTTCTCCGCAGGTAATCTCATTTTCCCGACAGCAGGTTCGGCTTTCGGTCCTGGAGCCACTGGGGTAACTGCTCGCGGGTCACGTCTTTCCACAGCCCTTTTTTAGCGGCGCGGGCGGAGGATTCAAGCTGCTGGTACTTGTGATAGTTGACGTGCTCAAATCGCACGTCCGCGTAGGCATAGCCCTCGCTGAGCAGAAGCTCATTTAAGAAACTCCTGTCGGCTAATTGCACGTAAGCGAGGAGCCGGCCATACTTATCGCGATTTCGCCTCTGCGGGTCTAAGTAAATCGTCACCTTTTTATTAATCGCCGAGGCCCTGGCAAACTCGGCCGCCTCAGGCCCGAAATACATAATCGGCGCACCGGGTTTCTTGGTTTCGGGTGTATCGACTCCCCACAGACGAATACGAGTCGAGGCGCGGTTCACATCGGGGACGTCAATATCAAGTGTGTCGCCGTCAACAACATATATTACGGTGAACTGCCTGCCGTGGTATTTTGTTGTGTCGCGCGAGTCCTGCTCCGCGACGGTCTTGGCCGGAGCATTTAAGGAACGGCTGGCACAACTGTGGTCGAGGGCCGCAAGACCCGCAAAAAACAGCATCGCAAGCGAAATAAGAATAGAACGCCTGCGTCGGCTCATCGCATAACGAATGACGGGTTGTGGCTTATGGCTCATAACCGTAAGACCCCCCGATGAATCCGGGGGCTAAATGGGACCACACAAATGTTTCTTACTTTGACCGTTTGTTTGCGGGCTTATCAAGCTCAAAGGCGTCGCAGACGGCCGTCAGTGCCCTGTCGGCGTCTTTCTTGTCAACTACGCAGCTTATGCGGATTTCGCTGGTGGTGATTGAGTCGATGTTGACCTGTGCCTTTGCCAGTGCGCCGAACATCTTGTCCGCCACACCATAGTGGTTTCTCATACCTACCCCGACCACCGAGACCTCGGCGATGTCGTCGCGGGTGAATACGTTCTGGCAGTTGACCTCGTTCTTTATCCCTCCGATGGCGTCGGCTGCTGCACGCAGGTCGGAGGCGCCTATTGTGAACGCAAGGTTGGCTTTTTCGGCGCTTACTTCCGTCTGCATAATATCGTTGACGACCACCTTTGCGCCTGCCAGGCGCGCAAATACCCTGGCGGCGTTGCCGGGCTTATTGTCCACGCCGACAAGCGTTATTTTTGCCATATCTTTTTGAACGGTCGCGCCCGAAACCACTATACCTTCCATTTGCGGCACCTCGTGAGTAATTATCGTACCAATTGTTTCGTTGAAACTGCTTCTTACGTGAATTCTTACATCGTATTTCTTGCCGAACTCGATACTCCTGCTGTGCATAACGCCCGCGCCCAAGCTGGCAAGCTCCAGTATCTCGTCGTAGCTGATTTGGTCCATCTTGACGGCTTTCTTGTAGATTCGCGGGTCCGTTGTGAAAACGCCGTCAACATCGGTGTAGATTTCACATTCCGCCGCCTTGAGCGCCGCTGCAATCGCTACCGCCGTTGTATCTGAGCCGCCCCTGCCTAATGTCGTGATGTTCTCATTTTCGTCGATGCCCTGGAAGCCGGCGACAATGACAATTTTGCCCTCGTCAAGCTGCTTATGAATTCGCTGTGCGTCGATACTCTTGATACGCGCCTTCGTATGGGCGCTGTCGGTGAGCATCCTGATTTGTCCGCCGGTAAAGCTTATCGCGTCGTAACCCATCGCGTGAAGTGCCATCGCAAACAGCGACACCGTTTGCTGTTCGCCGGTACTGAGAAGCTGGTCCAT
Source organism: uncultured Pirellulales bacterium (assembly GCA_964353475.1). Lineage (GTDB taxonomy): Bacteria > Planctomycetota > Phycisphaerae > Sedimentisphaerales > Anaerobacaceae > CAYGVZ01. Next base: position 6,588 of record CAYGVZ010000040.1, read on the forward strand.
CTCCCGCTTGGGCGGATTGGGGTCCAGTTCCATAGCGTCTGCGACAAGCTCATCTGTCTGCTTGCCGCGTGCTGACGCCACAACCACTACCTGATAACCCTTTTTCACGGCGCTGATTACGCGCTGGGCAGCCCTGCGGATTCGCTCCGCATTTGCTACCGATGTACCGCCGTATTTCTGTACCAATATCGCCATAGTCGCCCTTTATCAGAAAAGCCGCATATTAAATAACGACCGCTTATAGCTTTGCAAGCAGAAAATCAACTTTTGAGAAAGTATTCCATAAGACCACAGCCATCTTCTATCCGCAGCCCCGATTTGGCGGCGTTCGCTTCAGAGAACGTGGCCTGCATAACACCCTCGATGTTCGTCCCCGCCATAGCAAAAGGCACCGGCTGAGGCGAGTGGGCGCCGGTGCGGACGGGCGTTGGGTGGTCGGGCATTACAAGTATCCGCCACGACTCATACTTCCGCAGCGCGTCATACACCGGGCCGACAATTTCTTTATCAATCTGCTCAATGGCTTTTTTCTTCATCTCGGCCTTGCCGTTATGGCCGGCCTCATCGGGGGCCTCAATATGAACGAGGACCATATCATATTTGTCGAGCGCCTTTATGGCGGCCTCGCCCTTGCCCCTGTAGTTCGTATCCACAAACCCGGTCGCACCCGGCACTTCTATCAGGTCGAAGCCGATAAGCTTTGCCAGACCCCTGAGCAGGTCAACTGCGGTTATCGCCGCCCCGCGTATGCCGAATCGCTTCTGAAAACTGTCTAACTGCGCCCTCTTGCCCTGTCCCCACAGCCAGATTGAGCTGACGGGATTTTCGCTCAGGTCTTTCCTGACCTTGTTGATATCGTGATTGGCGAACAGTTGCTGTGAGCGGGCCATAAGGTCTGTAAGCACGTTACTGCCTCGGCCACGCGGGAGAATTTTTTCGATCGGCTTGCCGATATGGTCGTGCGGCGGGCTTGTCTGGACGTTGAAGTCCATCCCCTTGAATACGAGCAGGTGCCGGTAACTGATGCCGGGGTAGAAACGGATTTTGTCGCTGCCGAACTGGTCGTTGAGGTCTTTTATGAGCTTGGCGCCTTCTTCCGATGAAATATGGCCTGCACTGTGGTCGGCCATTTTCCCATCGGCGATGGTAACAAGGTTGCACCTGAAGACCCAGTCATCCGGGCCGAGATGGATATTTCGCGCGACCGCCTCTATGGGCGCCCTGCCTGTGTAGTATCGCCTCGGGTCGTAGCCCAGCAAAGACATCTGGGCGACGTCGCTGCCCGGCTCCATTCCTTCGGGGACTGTCCTGACTATGCCGAGCCGACCGGTAGAGCTGATTTTGTCCATATTGGGCTTCTCGGCGGCCTCAAGCGCGGTCTTGCCGCCGAACTGCTCGATTGGCTCATCCGCAGCCCCATCAGGAATTATTATCGCGTACTTGGTCACGAGTCCTCGTCCTCCGGTATATCGACAATCCTTATACACACCGGCTTGGCGCAAACGGTATTGAGGCCGGCCAGCCCTTTCAGGGCGGCAGTTACCTTGCTCTGCTGGTTCGGGTGAGTGGTAATGATAACCGGCACAGTACTATCGGCGCCCGTGCGTTCGTGCTGCAGCACACCTGAAATGCTTATCGCATTGTCGGCAAGCACCCTGCCAATCTGTGCAAAGACGCCCGGCTGGTCCTTGGCCGTCAGGCGTATGTAGAATCGGCAAACTAAATTATCAATCTTGTCAATCAGCGGCACGACCTGGCTATGGGGACGCAACCGCAGATTGCGGAAAATCGTCCCCGAATTGCCCAGTGCAACGTCAATAACGTCGGCGACAACCGCGCTTGCGGTCGGCATCATCCCGGCGCCCCTGCCGTAATATACAATCTCGCCCGCGGCGCTGCCGAATATGCTCAGGGCATTGAATGAGCCGTTGACGCCGGCAAGCCGCGTCTCTTTATGGATAAACGATGGATGCACCCGCAGCGAGATACGCCCCGCAGCGTCCCGCTTTGCAATCGCAAGCAGTTTCAGCCGATAACCCATCTCATCGCCGAAGCGAATGTCGGCCTTTGATATTTCCTGGATACCCTCGACAAAAACATCCGCCGCCGGTATCTGGTAGCCGAAGGCGATTGAGCTGAGAATCGCCAGTTTATGCGCGCTATCCACCCCGCTTATATCGAGGGTCGGGTCTGCCTCGGCAAAGCCCTTCTTCTGCGCCTGCCCCAGCGCCGCCGCGAATTCCTCGTCTTTTGCGGTCATACTCGACAGGATGTAGTTGCAGGTGCCGTTGACTATGCCGTAAATCGCACCGATATTATTCGCCGCAAGCCCTGTCCGGATGCCGGAAATAACCGGTACTCCGCCCGCACAACTGGCCTCGAACGCGATGCACCTGCCGGCTTTGTCCGCCGCCTCATAGAGTTCCGCCCCGTGCTCAGCCAACAGCGCCTTATTGGCGGTAACGACGTCCTTGCCCGCCGCTAACATCTTCAGTTGAATCTGCTTTGCGACGGTCGTCCCGCCCGCAAGCTCAATTCCAATCTGAATTGACTTATCGTTGAGCAGCTTATCTAAATTGTCGGTCAACAGGCCGTCGGGCAATTTCACCGGCCGCGGCGACTTGGTATCCACGTCAACTACGCACCCAAGCTCGAGACGCAACCCCGTCCGCACGGCTATCGCATCCGCCTCTTCGAGGATTATCTTCGCCACGCCGCTGCCTACGGTCCCGAACCCCACAAGCCCTATTCTTACCTTCTTTTCCGCCATTTTCGCCTCTGGTCCTTCAGACGCCTGTCATTGCGAGGCCCCTGGGGCCGTGGCAATCTCGGCCTTTCCTGCCTCGGCTCGACGCCGAGTCGAGACGGGCCGACAACACCCTGAACCGTTTTGTTAGATGCACTAACTAAAAACGCACAAACATCTCGGTAGCTGCTTCGCATCCACAAGAGCAAATAACACTACCAATTACCGCCTTGTTCGTCAATAAACAGGATTATCTGGTAGTGGGTCAGTTTGAAAATTATTAGGCATAGACCTATAAAAAGTGGCTTTTTGACAAGCAAAGATGGGTGCTTATAAAATTAACCTTGACTCAGGCATATCGCCGATGATAGTATAGCGGTATGCCTGAGCGGTCAAGTAAATCCAAGTTCGATGTAAACCTTCTGGCCAAGTCAATCGTAGATGATTCGACGGCGGAGAAAATGCTTGACAAAGCAGTTGAAGAAGGCAAGAATCCCGCTGCTGTATTATTAGGGCGGCTTGGAGGCCTCAAAGGTGGTAAGGCAAGGGCTATAAAATTATCTGCTGAACAACGCACTAAAATTGCAAGTAAAGCGGCAAGAGAACGTTGGAAAAATAAATAATTGGAAGTAGTTATGATTGAGCCAGATGCCAACGAAGCAAATGCGTTAATAGCAAGTAAATTGAATGAAGCCCTCGAGGAGTTAGAAGACAAGCTCGATGCTGACATAATAACATTTTCGGGGTATATTTATTATAATGCGGATTTGTTTATTCGGGACGCGGTTGAGCATCGTAAACAACAAAAACCCAAAAGAAGCAATCTCGCTTTTTTCTTGGAAACAGATGGTGGCTATATTGAAGTTGCACAACGTATAGCAAATATCCTTAGAACTCATTATAAAAGAGTAGAATTTTATGTCCCCAGCGCTGCTATGTCGGCTGGCACAGTTTTAGTAATGTCGGGTGATGCGATTCATATGGATTATTATTCGATATTAGGGCCAATTGACCCTCAATTGCCTAAAGCTGGCGGTGGTTCTGTTCCGGCTGTTGGGTATTTAAAAAAATACAAAGAGCTTATGGATAAAGCTGATAAGGGCGGTTTAAATACAGCAGAGATGACCTATTTGTGTTCTAAGTTCAATCCGGCTGAGCTTTATCAATACGAACAGGCATTGGCTTTGTCCGTAGATTTATTAGAGAAATGGCTTGTGAGATATAAATTCAGAAATTGGAAAAGAACAAGAACGAAAAAGAAACTTGTTACAACAGCCATGAAAAAGCAGCGTGCTTGTGAGATTGCTAAGAAACTTCAAGATACAGATATATGGCATAGCCATGCACACGGAATATCAATGGCAATGCTAAACAGTAGAAGCGTAAATTTGATAATCGAAGATTTTGAAAAGGATACAGTTTTACACCAGCAAATTAGAAATTATTGGGCTCTTTTATCTGACCACATGGAAAAAATTGATGCTCGTGGTGTAGTCCACACAAAAGGCCGATATAGACATATAAGGTGGTGATTTATATGAAGAAAGAAAAGAGCGTCAAAATAGAACTCAATAAAATAATAGAAAAGAATCTAAACATAGATGCAAAGGAAGTTTCTCGCGTCCTTAAATTGCTGCTTGAGTTAGAAAAACAAGGCGTCAATACTGGCTCAAATTACAATCTTACTTCGCCTTTTTCCCGCCCAGAACCTCATAGCGAAGGAAAAGAACCTATTGGTTCTACCCTACACGCTAAATAAAGTTTCCAAAAAAACAGATTTTCTTCTTGACTTTGCTGAGTATAATGGCGACAGGCACCGGTTTTTATTCTCCCTTCGATAAACTCAGTTTGGACTTTTGCGCATCGAACTTTCCTCGGCTTCATTTACCAGTTTCGGCCGGCCTCGCCGTCTTCCCTCTTTAAAATCATAAATCGTAAATCATAAATTGCAAATCCCCCCGCCCTCTCATTCCTACCCAATCAAGGTCTGTCGGTTTATACCGACAAACCTCATACCTCTCACACAAATGGCCCTCCCCGGCGCAAGACACGCTCGGCTTCACTCAGTAATTTCGGCCGGATTTATCCGCCGGCCGTTTGGTGGATTTATCCGCCATTCTTGTGGTGGACTTGCCGCCCCCGGCGGATTGAATTTTGCTCGGCTTCGTAATGGGCGGCCTATTTCGGCCACCCGGCGGACGAAGCGAGAGGGTGTCACAGATACTCGTATCGAGAACACCCTTCGCTGAGTACGCCAAGCCGACCAAAAACAGTGTTAATCTGTGTCACTCAGTGTCTATATTATCCCTAATTCTCTGCCTGCCCCGGCGTAGTGGCTTGGCCACGAAGTGGGGTGTCCTCTGTCCGCCTTTGGCGAGACCTCGCCCGCCGCTATGCGGCGAGGCGGGTGGCAAAAAATCCTTTTGTGCCTTTTTGCGGCCATATAAATCCGTATTAATCCGTGCCAATCCGCGGTTAAAGATCTGCTCTGGGCATGGCTTGCGTTATCTGTGGCCAACAAAATTCCGTGCTAATTCGTGTAAATCCGTGGTTAAAATTCTCTGCGGTTTCTGTGTGCTCCGCGGTAAATAGCCCCTGGTTGCCGGTGACGGCCAATTTTCAATTGCATCTCACCAAAAAACACATTATAAGCAAAAAAGAGCTCCTCCCAAGGAGGCCCAATCTGCCCTGTTATGGTAACCTTTATGCAGATGCATCGATTTTATTGTGAGAATCTCGCCGGCACGGCCGCGGAATTGGTCGGCTCCGAGGCGCATCATCTGGCTAACGTCCTCCGGCTGCACAAGGACGACAAGGTCGAGCTTTTTGACGGCAAAGGAACATTATCGCTGGCCGCAATCGAGAACATCGCCAGGCACCAAGTAACTTTGCGAATTGAATCAGCTAAGACAACCCCCGAAAGAAAAACCGGGCGCATCATCATCGCCGCGAGTATCGCCAAAGGCGAGCGGTTCGACTGGCTCATCGCCAAATGCACCGAACTGGGTGCTGACCGGATTTGCCCGATTATCTTTGAGCGAACGGTAAAACTGCCCAAAAATCCCAGGATAGTTGACCGATGGCTCGCAATCGCAATCGAGTCCGCCAAGCAGTGCAAACGCCTTCACCTGCCCCGGATTGATTCCCCGGCGGCGCTTGTCCAGGCAATTCCTGCATTGAAGGCAGCTTATCCGGCTGGCCGACTGGTTTTCGGCAGCCCTTCGCCGCTGTCACCTGCTTTGGCTGCGACTCCTTTTGGTACAAGTGATGTGATTGCCTTCATTGGTCCCGAAGGCGGCCTGACGGATAATGAGATTCGGCTGTTGATGCAAAACGCCGCGCAGGCCATCCGATTGACCGATACAATCCTGCGCATCGAAACCGCCGCTTTGGCCTTCGCGGCAATTCTTACGGCGCAACGAAATGTGATGGCGTAACGTCTGGATTTTCAATTTACGATTTATTCAAGGGTATTGTGGGAACTTGGTAGTTCATCAAGTAAACTGCAGGGGTCTTCCCGTCATAATGGCGGTAAAATCATCGCCGGCCAAAAACGCTGCAAGACCATTGGCGTTGTGTTTGGTGAGCAGCTTGATTGTTGCGGCAAACTTTTTGTCGGGTCGCGCAACAAGGCATCGCGGCCTGCCCACCTCGGATTCGGGCAGCTCAATCTGGTAGGCGTGCAAAGTCAGCCGGTCAATGAGCGGCTTTTCAATCTGTGATTCGCCCAACCTGTAGCCGGCTTTGAAATCGGAGAGCAATATCGGCTGCGTGCCGCCATACAGGGGGTCAATCGCAAGCGGCAAACCGATGCTGGCTAAGTGCACGCGGATTTGATGCGTCCTGCCCGTCAGGGGATTGACCGCCAGCAGCGCAACCAGCCCGAAATCGGCAAGCAGCCGCCACTGTGTTACAGAGTCCTTGCCGTGCGGATGGTCGATACGCATCCGTTCCGGCCTTCTCTTGTCCCTTGCGATGGGGGCATCTATTGCGCCCTCCGTCTGCATAACAGCGCCTTTTACCAATGCAAGGTACGTCTTTTTTATCTGCCTGTGCTCAAAGTAGCCGGCGAAAACCTTCTGTGCTGCCCGGTTCCGCGCAAGAATCATCACCCCCGATGTGTCTTTGTCCAAGCGATGCACCAATCGCAGTTTGGCCCCCTGCGCGTCGGCAAACAATTCCTTCAGCTCCGGCAGACCCGTCCGGTCTTTGGTTACCGACACCCCCGTCGGCTTATTAATGATTATTATGTCGTCGTCTGTATATATGACTTCGATATCGTTCTCTCGCATTGCCGCTATCCCAATAACAACGAGCGAAGTTGCATTACTCACGCCAATGGCTTATATTCTACCGCCGGCGCCCTTTGGCGTCTAACGATTTAATGACAAGGAAAAGCAATGAAGATACCGCCCGTAAAAGGAACACGCGATTTTTACCCGCCCGATATGGCCGTGCGAAACTGGATTATCGACGGCTGGAAAAAGGCCTCTATCCGCAATGGCTTTGAGGAGTACGACGGCCCCATCTTTGAATACCTCCAGATGTACCAGCTCAAAAGCGGCGACGAAATCGTCGAACAACTTTTTGCCCTCAAAGACCGCGGCGGCAGAGACCTCGCCATCAGGCCTGAAATCACCCCCACCCTTGCGCGAATGGTCAACCAGCAGATAAACTCACTGCCGCGACCAATCAAATGGTTTTCGGTCCCGCGACTCTGCCGTGCCGAGCGCCCGCAAAAAGGCCGCCTCCGCGAGTTCTTCCAGTGGAACATCGACATAATCGGCATCGACGACGTGCTGGCCGATGC
>CAYGVZ010000041.1:0-14009 GCA_964353475.1 uncultured Pirellulales bacterium
TTGCCCCGATTTTCGAGAAGACCTCTCCCGCGATACGGTCCTCGGCCCTTGCAAAAATCTGAGGGATGCCCATATGTTTTACGCTGACGACTGTGAGAATCGCCGCCTCGAAGACATGGCCGTGCGCCTGTCCTATGCCTACAATCGCCACATCGACCTTGTCCACGCCCTGCGCCCGCATCGCCGCTTCATCGGTGCTGTCTAATCGAACGGCGCAGCTAACCTGGTTGCGGATTTCGTCAACAGCATCGCGGTCTTTGTCAATTGCGATTACCTCCGCGCCAGCCGATGCCAGCGACACCGACAGTTTCTTCCCGAATTGTCCCAGTCCGATTACCGCAAAGCGCCTCATAGTGTTCACTCCCAAACGCAACGTCTGTCCTGATTTGCATCCTCAGCCGACAATAACTGTCTCCTGTGGATAGTTGTATCGGGCGGCCCTGAGATTAAGCGTCAACGCGGCAAGTAGCGTCAGCGGCCCAAGCCGTCCTATAAGCATCACGACAATGATAATCAGTTTTCCCGCCGTTGTCAAAGACGCCGTTATGCCGGTCGAAAGCCCCACGGTACCCAGGGCCGACGCCGCTTCAAAGAACACGTCCATCAGTGTGAAACCGTTGCTCCTCTCGGTAATCGAAAGAACCAGGGCGGCGGTGAACAGCACCAGCACAAACAGCAGCGCAATCGTAATCGCCCGGCGGACTATGAACACCCCGACCGAGCGTTTGAAAATCTGAACTTCCTCCCGCCTGCTGAGCGTGGCAACCGCAGCCATAATAATCACCGCCAGCGTCATCGTTTTTATTCCGCCCGCAGTTCCGCCCGGCGAGCCGCCGATGAACATAAGCAGAATCAAAATGAACTTGGTAGGCGCCGCCAGTGCGCCGATGTCAACCGTGTTGAAGCCCGCGGTCCTGGCCGTAACCGACTGGAAAAACGCCCCGCCCAGGTCCCACTTGCCGCCGCCGACCAATCGTTCGAACAGCAGTATCGCCAGCATCCCGAAGACAATCAGGCAGCCGGTAACCACCAAGACAATTTTGGTCTGCAAGTGCATTTTTCTCGGCACTTCAGGCGAAAATAACACTCCCCCGTGCACCAGTTGCCTCCACGCAAGAGCGGCGCGCGATGCCGCAAGCAAGGCCAAATCATATAACACGCCAAAGCCCAGTCCGCCGAGAATAATAAGTGGACATATAACCAGATAGACGCCCCAGCAGCGGTTGTAACTAACCAGGTTATCGCTAAACAGCCCAAGACCGGCGTTACAGAATGCACTGATTGAGTGAAAGACGCTGTAATACCATTGCTGCTGAATGCTGCCCACCCTGCCGGGGATATTGTCCCACATCCCCAGCATAACCAGTGCACCAAGGCCCTCAATAACGGCTGTGCCCGCGAAAACAAAACCAATCATCCTGCTTATGCGGCCGAGCATCTGCTCGCTCAGCAGGTCCTGCATCGCCGCCGACTCGCGGACGCTCAGCGCCTGGCCCAGCAGCAGCGCAAGCAACGCGCCGAATATGACTATGCCCAGTCCGCCCAATTGAATAAGCGTCAGAATAGTCAACTGCCCCATCAAGGTGTAGTCGGCGCCTGTATCTTTAGCCGTAAGGCCGGTAACACAGGCGGCGCTCGTCGCCGTGAACAGCGCATCCACAAAACCAATCGGCTGCTGCACGGCCGACCTCGGCAACATAAGGACACCCGTCCCTGACAATATCAAAATGACGAAACTTGCAATCAGGGTACGGGTCGGGTTTCGTCCCGATGCCGCCAGCCGCACAACTGTGCGGCAGACCTTCAGAACTACCTGCACAACAAGATAAATGCCTACCGAAAAACGAACCACGGCTGCCGCGTTGGGACGCCCGCTTATGGCAAGCATGGCTATCCCAAGCGTTATCAGGAGGGGCGCCTCATACCAGTTTGCCCGCCAGAACTCGCCGGACCACACCGAGTTGAGAAGGCGAACCACCTTCTCGCCAACAAAAATAAAGAGCAATATGTATTGGATTAGATAGAGAAAGCGTGCCGGCACCGGCGGTGCCGCCAGCCCGAATAGCAGAACAAACGTCACGACCACCGCCCCGGCGCTCAGGATGTTGACCGCTATCAGGGACTTCTCCAGCGAGTTGCTTTTGTACGTTACTTGCATAATAAACAGCGATATTGTACGGTCTTGCCCGCCAAATCCCAGCAAATTCGCCTGCCCCCAACCGCCGCTATCTACGCGACATCGGCAAGCCCTATCGCCTCGCCGAACCTGTCCAGAAGTGCCCTGCGGATATTCTTGTGTCGCGGCTCCGTCAGCATCGGGTCTCGTTGTACCATCTCGGCGGCGTCTCTCCTTGCCATAACGAGCAAATCATAATCTTCGACTATGTTTGCGATTTTCAAATCCGGCAGCCCGTGCTGGCGCGAGCTGAATAACTCGCCCGGACCTCGCAATTTCAGGTCGTGCTCGGCTATCTCAAAACCGTCATTGCTCCTGGTCAGTATTTCCAGCCGGCTTTTCGCTGTCTCGTTCTCGGTATCCGCAAAGAGCAGACAATACGACTTCGCCTCACCCCTGCCGATGCGCCCGCGCAACTGATGAAGCTGCGCCAGGCCAAAGTGGTCGGCGCCTTCTATTACCATTATCGTGGCGTTGGCGACATCGACGCCCACCTCCACTACGACCGTCGAGACCAGCACATCGATTTTGCCCCGCCGAAATTCGTTCATAACCTGCTGCTTTTTTGCCGAGTCCATCCTGCCGTGCAGCAGTTCAACCTTAAACTCGCCGAACACGTTTCGTGACAGCTCTCGCCAGCCGTCCGTAGCGGCTGTGATGTCCCCGTCTTCTTCAACCCCCGTTATGCGAGGATACACAAAATACGCCTGCTTTTTGGCCCACAGCCGCTCGCGGATAAACTCGTATGCCTTCTGCCGGTCCTCCGGTGCAACCCATCTGGTAACGACTGCGCCCCTGCCGGGCGGCGAGTGCCTGATAGTCGAGACGTCCAAATCGCCGAACGCCGTCATCGCCAGCGTCCGCGGTATCGGAGTCGCCGTCATAACTAAGCAGTGCGGCATTCCTTCTTTTCGCAATTGCGCCCGCTGATGAACGCCGAACTTGTGCTGCTCATCAACGACAACCAGTCCCAGCCGCTTGAACTCGATATCCTCCTCAACCAGCGCCACCGTGCCCACAACAATGTCGATTTGCCCGTCGCTTATCTGCCTAAGCAGCTCTTTCCTCTTATTGCCGGAAAGGCCGCCCGTAATCAGCGCCCGTCTCACCTGGCTGTTTCGCAAATACCGCTCGATGCTGATAAAATGTTGATTGGCTAATATCTCGGTAGGCGCCATAATCGCCGCCTGCGTTTTATTGGCAACCGCTAATAGCGCCGCATACAGCGCCACCACGGTCTTACCCGACCCGACGTCGCCCTGCAACAGCCGATTCATCGGCTCCTTTCTTTGCATATCCGCCACAATCTCACTGATGCACTTATCCTGGTCTGCGGTGAGCAGAAACGGGAACCGCCTCCTGATTCGCCGGTCGATTTCCTCATTTAAATCCATCGCAACCGCACCGGCAAAATGCCTGCACCTGTACCGGCGGAGCGCCAGGCCCAACTGCATCAGGAACAACTCATCGTATTTGAGCCGCCGTTTTGCCTTTGCCAGTTTTTCCTCATCCGGCGGCAGGTGTATCCACTTGAACGCCTCCTGCCTGCCGATAAGGTTGGCATTCTTGAGAAACTCTTCATCGTAAAACTCGCTGATAAGCCCGTCAATCTTATCGAGCACTGGCCTGATGATTCGCTTAATCCGGGTGCTGCTCAACTGGCCGCTGGCAGCGTACACGCCGCCGCTGAAATACTCGTCCGGCTGCAAACACCCTTTTTCAAGCACAAGGAATTTCGGATTGGTGAGCTGCAACTGATGACGATACGCGGTAACTTTTCCCGATGCCATTATGACCTGACCGGCAGAGAGTTGCCCGCGGAGATAGCCGCCGTGAAACCACACTATCCTGCAAAGCCCCGTATCATCGCTTATCATTGCCTCAAGATAGGGCGGCCTGCGAAACGACTGGTAGTCGGTCGATTCCACCAGGCCGACGATGGTTACGGTCTCATCTGTCCGTATTCGATTTATCTTTGTCGGCTCCGGCGCAAAAACCCAGTCCCGCGGAAAATACTCAAGCAAATCGCCCACCGTCCGTACGCCAAGCTCGGCAAACGCCTCCGCCCTGGCAGGCCCAACACCCTTCAGATACTGCACCGCCATCGACAGGTCGAATCGCTTTTGTTGTTCCTGTTTCTGTCTCATCCCGCAGCCCTGGATTCCTGCCTTAACAGGAATGACCCCAAACACATTCTTTTATTTCCTGGCTGAGTGTCTTACAATATAGGGCAGTGCAGGTCTCTTGACAATAGACCGTCGAGTACCAGTCCGAAGACGTGCGTAACATATTTGCAAAAGGAAAAGAAAAATGAAGATATGTCATCTGGCCTTGCCATCCATCCGTCCGATTTTCATTCTCTTGCTGCTTTTCGGTTTCAGCACAATAACTTGCAGTGCCGCCGAGGAGGCCGATTACTTCGCAGTGTTTATGGAGGGCGCCAAGGTCGGTTATGCCATACACAGCAGAGTTGTCGCGGACGACAAGGTAACAACCTCCCAGGCGCTCAACATCACCGTCGGGCGACTCGGCATTGCCGTTACTGTTTCCACGAAAGAGACCTGCATCGAGACCGCGGACGGCAAACCCCTCGCGTTTGTAGTCGAGGAGGGGCTCGGCGGGACGACGACAGCTACCGCCGGCTCGGTGAGCACAGACGGGACTGTAACAATCAACGGGCCCCCCGGACAGGCGGAGCAGAAAAGCATCCTCAAGCTCAAGCCGGGTGCTGTTATGGCAGAGGGCTTGCGCCTGCTTGCCCTGCGCAAAGGAATGAAGGAAGGAACGAGCTACACAGTACCGCTTTTCAGTCCGTCTCTTATGCAGGCAGTTGATGCGAACATCACGGTCGGCGCAAAAGAAAACGTCAATCTGCTCGGCCGGGTTGTATCTCTTACGAAAGTGCAGACCGCCCTCAACGCCGACCAGACGGGCGAGGTTGTCACAACGAGTTACGTTGACGACCAGTTTCGCGAGCTTAAGAGCAGTATGCCCATAGCCGGGATTCTCGTCGAGCTTGTCGCCTGCCCAAAGGAATTCGCTCTGGGTGACAGCGATGCCTATGAACTGACCGAGAAGATGTTTGTGGCAAGTCCGCAGCCACTTGAAAACGTCGATTCCGCAAAGGCAATCGCCTATCTTCTCAGACCCGCATCCGCCGCGGACAAGCTTACAATACCAGGCGATGATAATCAGCGGGTGAGCAAACTCGAAGATGGCTCAGTAATGGTGGTAGTCGAGCCGGTTGCTGCGCCAAAAGGCGCGAAGTTTCCCTACAGAGGCAGCGACGCAGAACTTATCGATGCGACAAAGCCAACGCGATTCCTGCAGAGCAACGACAAACAGATAATCGAGCTTGCCCGCAGGGCGGTTGGGGACACAAAAGACGCCGCGGAAGCGGCAAAGCGGATAGAAGCGTTTGCGGCTGAGTATATTGAAGATATGAGTTTGTCGGTCGGGTACGCATCCGCAGCGGAGGTCGCCGTCAGCAGGCAGGGCGACTGCAGTGAATTCGCCGTGCTGACCGCTGCAATGTGCAGGGCGGTCGGGATACCTTCACGTGTCGTTGTCGGCATTGCATACGTGGAGGACTTCGGCGGCCTTTCCGGCTTCGGCGGGCATGCCTGGGTACAGGCGTATATCGGCGGCAAATGGGTCGGCCTTGACGCCGCCTTCAAGAGCAGCGGCCGCGGCGGCTATGACGCCGGGCATATCGCCCTTGCCTCCGGCGATGGCGAGCCGGGGAACTTTTTCAATATGGCTGCAATGCTCGGCAGGTTCAAAATCGAAAAGGCAATGGTCAGGAACGAGTAACCGCGCTGTAACCGTTACTCGTCAGCAGCGACCCCCTCGCGAATCTCACACGTCTCATTGCCAAGAACGCCCTCGAGCAGAAGAGGGACTGCGACTGGACCTTCATCGGTCATTGTTACCCACGTAACACCGTCGCGCCCGCAGATGCCATCGTCCGTAATCGCCCCGCCGGCCGCGGCAACCGTGTAATAAACGTGTCCCTTCTCAACAAACCTGGTATGCCTGTGTATGTGGCCCGCAAATACAGTAAAAGGTCTGTCATCGAGCAACGATTCCAATCTTTTCCATCGCGGCTCGCCCTGGCCGCGCCAAATCGGCTGGTGCATAAAGACAAAAGTCCAGCGGGCGTTCCTGTTGGCCTGAAGCGTTTTCCTGAAAAACTCAATCTGCCCCTCGCTCACGCCGGTCGAGGACCCATCCTGAGTATTGAGACAAAGAAAAAGGCACTTGCGGTAAACGAAACTGTAGTAGCTTCGCCCCAGGCGCTTTTCCCACGTCTTGGCCATAGCGGGATTCGTATAGTCGTGGTTGCCGACCGCATAGAATAATGGCATTTCGAGCGTTCCAACCAGCGAGCCAAGTTCATCCCACTGGCGATTTACCTCGTTCTGGTCTTCGTTGTACCCTTCAATCAGGTCGCCGACGCATATCGTAAATTCCGGTCTGAGCAGGTTGAGTTTCTTCACGGCATTCTCAAATATGCCCGGCCGTTCGCCGCCGGTGCGGTCGGCCACAATTGCGAACTGAAAATTGTCCGGCTCGTTGAGAAACTCCAGATTTGTCCAGGGATTCGGCCCTTTTGCAATCTTGATTTGCGCACCGGCCTGATAGTGTGAGCAGCCGGAGCAGACAAACACCACCGTCGTTATTACGGTCAGAACTCTTCGAATACCCATCAGGACCTCTCCATTGAAGCCGCATTATTCAAATTGAACGTCGCTGAGCACCAGCCGAACATTGTGATTGCCGTTGTAGGTGTCAATTTGAGCCGTATATGCAATGTTGAAACAATCCTGCTCAAGCAGCTTCTTTTCAAGTTTTCCCATCCCGAACCCAACACAGCGAATGGAGCTTGTGTTGTCGGTTACAGCTAATTGCAGGTGGTCGCCGGTTGCGCCTACCTTCTTTGGCGGCGAGCACAGCCGCACCCCGTACGTCGCAAACTGCGGCTCAGGATTCCCCTGCCCGAACGGTCCCAGCAGCGCAATTTCGTTAACTATCTCACGGGTAATACCGCTGAGCGGGACAAGCCCGTCTATATGCACTTTCTCAACACATTCTTCGTGGCCCAGTTGCCCGGCTGCAGCGGCTTCGAGGTCGGCGGCAAAGCCGGGGATATTGGCCGGCTCGAGCTTTATACCGGCGGCCGCCTTGTGACCGCCGAAACTGATTAAGTGTTTCGAACAGGCGGCTATGGCTTTGAGAATATCAAATCCCTCGATTGAACGCGCCGAACCCTGCGCCGCGCCGTTTGCGGTGTTAATCAGAATTGCGGGACGGTTGAATTTGTCCACAACCCGCGACGCAACTATCCCAATAACCCCCGTGTGCCAGTTTTCGTCGGCAAGCACAATCGTCTTTCTGTCGGGATGGTTAAGATTGGCGGCGACAATCATCTCGCACGCCTGCTTGAATATCTTTCGCTCGACCCGTTGCCGCTGGCTGTTTTGCTCCCTTAGGTACTCGGCGATTTGTGCGCAGCGTGCAGTGTTGTCGGACGTCAGAAGTTCAACCGCTAATCGCGCGTGTCTCATTCGGCCGGCGGCGTTGAGCATCGGCGCAAGACGAAAACCGATGTGGAAACTGTCCAATCCTTTTCCGGTCAGTTCAGCCGATTCAATCAGCGCACAAACGCCGGGCAGCTTGCAGTCGGACAGCAGTTTAAGCCCGAAGCTGACGAGGATTCGGTTCTCGCCGAGAAGCTCCACCACGTCTGCCACCGTACCCATCGCAGCCAGCGAAGTAGCGTTTATCATAAAATCGCGTACCTGCGGCGATATCTTATCCCCTGTCTTGAATTCGTTCGCAATCGCCCAGCCGAGCTTGAACGCCACCATCGACCCACTGGACTGCTTGTTCGGATAGGACGCATCAAGAGCCGGATGAACAATGGCAAGGGCATCTGGTATGTCCGGCAGCATCTGATGGTGGTCGGTTATTATAAGGTCCAAGCCAAGCTGCTTCGCCAGCGCCGCCGAACCGTGCGCCGTTATCCCGCAGTCAACGGTAATCAATAACCTCGTCCCCGAATCCGCCAGCGAGCGGACGGCGTCATCGTTCAGCCCGTATCCCTCGTCGATGCGGTGCGGGATATAGTAATCCACGTTTGCCCCAAGCAGCGTGAGAATCTCCCACAGAATCGCAACGCCTGTGATGCCGTCAACGTCGTAATCGCCATAGACGGTAATCTTCTCGCGTCCCGCTATCGCCTTTTTAATCCTCGCAACCGCCTGTTTCACGCCCGGCAGTTGTTCGGGACTAATCAAGTCAGCCAGTTTCGGACGCAGAAATGATGCGCCGGAGGCAGCGTCGGTTACGCCACGATTGACAAGAAGCTGCGCCAACAAAGGCGAGACGTGCAGGGCTGACGCGAGGTCTTTGCTTCGCTGGTCGGCCGGCGCGATTAACCATTGCTTAGCGTGAGAACCGGCGAGCAACTTGTTTTGTCTGCTGCGTGCGGCTGAGCGTATGGGCTCATACGTTCGGCTGGATGTGCCTCGCGTCCGTGCTGATGTCTGCATTGAAAGCCGGTCCTTTTAACGAGTATCCGTAAGCTGTACGACGGATATTTTTATACCACAAGCACAATACCGGATGCAAGCGTTGTTTCAGGCCCGCATATACAGTCCGCCGTTGACGGCGATGTATTCGCCGGTGATAAAACCCGCTGCTTCGTTGCTCGCCAGAAATAGAATCGCCTTGGCGACATCGTCGGCTGTCCCGTTTCTGCCAAGGGGCGTTTCTTTTGCCACTTTGGCCCTGCGCTCGGCGTTGCTGTATCGCTGATGAAACCGCGTCTCGATAAGACCTGGCACGACTGTATTGACGCGGATGCCGTATTTGCCGAACTCTCTTGCCATAGCAATCGTCTGGACGTGAACCGCCGCCTTTGCCGAGGCGTAAATTCCTGACCCTTCGCCGCCGCCGTGATGACCCGCCACCGAGCCGGTGTTGACAATACAGCCGCGACTTTCCTTAAAATACGGCAGAGCGGCCCTTGTGACCAAAAATATTGAGCGGACATTCGTGGCGAATATATCCTCGTGGTAATCAAGCGTTGCCGTCTCAAAGGGCTGCCTGTCAATCAGGTCTCCTGCGTTGTTGACAAGTATGTCGATACCGCCCGCTGCTTTGGCGAACTGCTCAACCATTTTGGCGACCTGCTTTTCATCGCGGACGTCGGCACGCAGCAAGACGCCATCGCTGTGCTTCCTGACTTCTTTCAGCGTCTTCTCGCCGCCGCTTTTCGTCTTGAAGTAATGAACGCCGACAAAGCAGCCCTGCCCGGCAAACATAATCGCCGTCGCCTGGCCTATCCCGCTGCTGGAGCCGGTCACCAGAACCTTCTTGTCTTTGAGGTCTTCGTAGGTCATTTCAGTTGACACTCCCGTTGCTATTCGGCGTCCGGTTTTCCTTTCAGAGCAAAGGGGATAATCGCCACTGAAGATTGGCCGCTGACGCCCAGTTGGACAGAACCAGCCAGATTGGGCTCGCTGATGCGTTCGGGTGTAAGAATCGTTTCGACCGCAACGGGCTTGTGCCCGCAAGAGGGCAGTTTAACAGTGGCCGTCCGAGGCGAAGCCGTGCTGCCCAAAGGCGCCTGCCAGGCAACCGCAATCTGCAACGAAGCGGTTGTCTGGTTTTCGAGCCACAGTTTCATCTGACAGGGCTTGCCTTTTTCAACCACGGGGTCGGTGAGGAAATCGAGCGTCGCGCGAACACCAACCAAATCGTAAACCAACTGATATGGCGAACGTGCCCACATCGCCTTTGCGGCAGCGGGGTCTATAAGCTTCAACCTCGTTGCTGCGCCGGTGTCGCCGGCCGCACCGGCGGAAATCTCCACGGGGGCGTTGTGCTCTTTCAGAACAATGTGCGTCATTGCGACCGTGCGGTCGGTAAGCTCATCTATTGTCCCCGGATGCCTGAAGCCCGCCACCGCGACGGTGGAGATCGTGTTGCCGACCGGCCTGGTCCAGTTTTCGGGGATACCTTTTCTGCCGTTGATTATGCCGAGAATCGAGCCGAGAGTAGCGCCTGTGCAGTCGGTGTCGTCTCCGCAGTTTACCGCGGCGCACAGGGATTTGCCGAAGTCACCCTCGCCATAGAGCCAGCCGAGGATGACAAAGGCAACATTCTGCGGCGCCATAAACCAGCCGGTTGACCTTGAGGCATTCAGCACTTCGCTTCGAGCGCCTGCAAGGTCGAGACCTTTCTTATGCGCGGCGATGGCGGCGTGCACGCTCTTTGCGACGGCGCAATCGGGCGGTATGTAGCTTAGGCCAATCTCGATGAGTTTATCGCGGTCGTGCTCAACAAAAGCGGCGCTTTCAAGGGCCGCCACAAACATCGCGGCGTTTGTTCCCTCGGCTGTCCCGTGGTCAACGCAGGCGTCCTCCCACGCATATCGGGCAGCTAAAGCAGGACAGCCCGGCGCAAGACACGCCCATATCTCCGTGCGAATCCACGCCCCGTTGCTGTCGCGCCATTTGTTGCGAAAGTGCCCCGAAAGCGGCGGCAGAAAACCCTTCCGCATATTTTGTTTGCATATACCGTATTCGTTCCAGTCAACAGGCACGTATTTCAGCCAGTACCCGCCGAGTATCCGTGCGTTGATAAACGGGCCGTTCTCCTCCAGCGCCTTTAACCACAATAGTTGCAGGTCAAGGTCGTCGTTGGCGGATGCCTTTTCCGGCACCGGCTCGTAAAAGGTAAAGTTATGCATATTGCGTTTGCCTTCGACCGGAGCGCCGAGCGTCCCTCCGATGTTCTTGCCCATCCAGCAGGCAAACACCTTGTCGCGGAATTCGGCTTCGTTCAGAACTACCTTCCCCTGTCGCTGGTTTCTTCCTTGCACGAGCATAGGCAGAAAGAACACAATCGCCAGGCAAACAGCCGACCGTTCCATCACATGCGAAATCCTGCACATTTTTCGCTCATCCTTTCTGCCTGACAATCCGCACGGGGCCAACAAGGCCTGCTGGCCGCGGCGGATACCAGAAGGCATATCGCATCGCGTACTTGTTTTCTTTGAGGGAGCGGACATAGTTTGAAAGCACCGTCGTGACTTTTATCTCGATTGTGTTCCTGCCTTTTTTCAGTACACCCTGGCAATCGTATGTATGCCGTCCCCACCAGCGGACGCCCAACAATTTGCCGTTCACCCTCACTTCCGATATATCATACACCTTGCCCAGGTCGAGTATCGTTCGGCTGGTATCATCAACGTCAAACTGCGTGCGATAGACAATCGTTCCTGCAAAACCCTGCAACTGCGCATCATCGTTTGCATCGCCGAAGTTAATCAACCTGGGAATGTCTCGGCTGAATCTCTCGCCGGTAACGTACTGAGTGAACTCTGCCTGCCAGGGTGCCTCAATTTCCACAAAATCATTCAGATTGATTGCAGGTATTGGTTTGGCGGGCTGGCCTTCCATATTCGGCTCAAAGACCAGCAGCAGCGATTCAAGCGGCCCAAGCTCAATTGCCAGCTCGCTCTTCTTGTCCCCGTAAGCAAATACCTTTCGCTCGCCCGTTTCGCCGTCCCATACCCACGGCGTTTTCTCACCGACTGCGTTGAATCGCGCCTTGAACGAAATCGGCTCGCTGCGATTTATGCTCGTAAAGAAAAATATGTCGCGCTCGTCCGCGCGATAATGAACGTGCAGCAATTTCTCGTTTGGCTGCGAGATTTCAACGGCAGGGGTACACTTAACCTTTCTCATTGTCTCCGCCGCCCAGCCAATCATATTGTCTTTTTCAGGCCGTCCCACAAGCGCAACGCGGTTTGGGTCCGTCTTCGAGACGCCGTACCGTATCATCAGGCGTACTTTTATCCCCTCCTCCTCGGGCTGTTTCATACCGGGCGAGCGGTACGGCGGCCTTCCGACATAAACCACTCTGCCTCCTGCAATCGCAAAGTCGCGGATTTTCTGGGCTGTCTCAAATTCCATCGAGCAGGCGTCAGGCACAATGAGCGCCTCGTATGCCTGCGGGCCTATGTGCAGCCCGTTACTGTCAAACGTTGCCTGTTGCAGAACCTTCTCGCTGACGTAGTCGCTGGTGTAGCCGTTCTGATTGAGGGCGTGCCACATCGGATACAGATACCCGATATAATCCACGAATCTGAATTTCGACAGACCATAATCGCTCCACAGGTCCGCCGTGGGGCATAGAATCGCCACCTGTGCCTGGTGTCTGGAATTCTGAAACAGGAAAGACAATCGTGCGTTGCGGTCTGTCCATAGTTTGAAATAAGGCCACCAGGAGTTACGCTCGCTAAAGAATGTCCCGTACTGTACCCACCCGGGGAACGGGACGGCGGGCGGCGAGTAGTTGTAACCGTGCAGGACCGAATGATTGACCCCCGCAAGGAAGTTCAGGTCATCCGACTCTTTCAGATATTCGAGCGTTGTCCAGAACACTCCGATTGTATTTGTCATCGACTCGCAACTGACAACCGGTTTGCCCGTCAAATGTGCCGCCGACGAGGCAATCTTGTTCCAGACGCGGAAGTGTATCTCGGTCGTGCGGTGCAGCTCAAATGGCGCCTCGCCCGAGACAATCCACCCGTCGCCTTCGGGTATATCGGGAATCATAAAACCGTTGAGCATATCAATGTGCCAGGGGTTGCCGTTGGCCTGATACCGACTCAGCACACCGTTATTCTTGCACCATTTGTGGAAGGTTTGGGCGAACCTCTCGTGGAAGAGCTCAGCGAAGGTCTTGTAGAAGTCGTAACGCGCCCTGCGCACCGTATCATAAAACCGGCTCCGGTCATCGGGGATATTGACATCGAGCACAAAAGGCAGATACGGCTCGACTTTGTACCCACGGCGGCTCTCGAACTGCTGCGCAAAATCGGTGGTCCAGTTTGCGCCGGATAGCTCGATACTGTCGCAGAACATCGCGCGCAATCCGTTGCCTAATTTTCCACCCAGCGCCGGGCCGAGCTTGTCCGACATATTCTTCAGATATTTCTCCACCGCCTGCTGATTCAGGTGGTCAACCACCGGCCCAGCCGCACCTAACGCGCCTCTGCTTACCTGCCTGAAGTTTTCTATCAGGATGCCCGCGTACAATGTGTAGTTGCCGTCGGGGATATCCAACTCGATAGCGCCATCCGGCTTGACCTGATTCACTAATTCCACCCCCGGCGTGAATTCGCCCTGCTGCACCGGCACAAGGCGCAGGAACAAAAGCTTTTTGCGCGGCTGGCGGCTTTCCGGCAGGTCCGTGGCCCTGCCCTCGGACAGCGCCGCTTCGCCGCAAAGCTGCTCTGCCGTTGTCTTGAATGTTGTCGGCCCGCTAAACAGCTTTTTAACAGGCACAACAATCTGTATTTGCTCGCCCGGCTGGATGAATTCGCCGCCGAAGGGCCAGCCCGAACCCACAATCAAATCCGCAATCATCCCCCGCTGCTTCGCCGCGTCGCAGGTCGCCTTGACGACTTTGTTCCATTCGGGACTTAGCCAGACCAGCGGCACAGCGTTGGCCTCTTTGAATTGCTCTTCGCCGCCCGGCATCGCAATAGGGTTTATCTCCACCCCTCCGATACCCCCGGCCTTCAAAGCGTCAAGTTCGCGGGCGACCTCCCGCTCGGTCGGACAATTCCCATTCCACCACCACCGCACAAACGGCCTCGCACTCGCCGGCGGCTCCCGAAAACCTTCGTACAACTTGTCGGCCGCAACTGCGCCTGATGCCGCCAAAGCAATAAATGCCAGTGTCAAAACACGTGCATTTTTCATCTCTCATTTACTCCTTTACTTGCATCATCCTGACCGGGCCTAACATACCC
>CAYGVZ010000042.1:0-13748 GCA_964353475.1 uncultured Pirellulales bacterium
CTATTTGTCCTGATATTTCGGCATCTAATCTGCGGAATCCGCGGAATCCGCGATTAACAATCTGCCCTCGGCGTCTTACTTCGCCATTCTAAATTCGACATTTTGCTGTCCTCCGCCCTTCATAGTCCGCTGGAGGCGGGCAAGCGCCATCCTGCAACCAGGCGCCAAGATTCGGACATCCTCCAAAGAATTACCTGTTGCTGCCGCCTACTTTTTCTGCTACTCTCCACCCCAATCGGATTAAGGAGTCAGAGCTTTGGAATTAACCTGGCCAATGAGGATGCGGATAGCCGTTGCGGCAGCGGTGGGCGTGGTGCTGATTGGTATTCTCGCCTGGCCGCTTGTTGCCCCCGCTGACCCGTTTGGCATTCTATCCATAACCGCCGGCAACATAACCGCGGCCGACGTGGCAATTGTGCTTGCACTGGCGTTTTGCTGCGGACTTGTCGCTTATTGGCTCGCCTGGCCCTACGGCCGTGAGATTGGCATTCTCGCCGTCCCTGCCGGCCTGGCTGTCTGGGCGGTGCGCAGCGGCAATATCGCCGGCTGTCTGCAGACCAACCCCGCTCTTTCTGCCCGCCGCCACCTGTACGACACTTTTATGTGGGAGCCAGTTGTCTGGCTGGCCATTGTCGCGGCGGGTTTTGCTGGTGTGCTGCTTTCCGCCAGGATAAAGTCCCCTCCACCGCCGGCCGAGGAGCAAAGCGGCGATGCCGAAAAAGCCAGATACTCCATTTTTGGTTATTTCGTTGCTTTTGCAGGTTCTGCGGTGCTCGCGATGCTTATTATCGGAATCATAGCTCAGGATGTGCAAATTCCCGATGAGCATCTCGGCTCAGTCGTGGGCCAGCCGGCTATTGGGCAGATTGTATTTGCGGTGCTGCTCGCCTTTGGAGCTGCCGCTTTCGCCGTCAAGCTGTTCCTTAATGCAAACTACTTAGCGAGCATCCTTGCGAGTGCTGTGGTAACTGCTTTAGCAATAAAGCTTTATGGCTCAAATGCCGCGCTCGAACACGTCGCCGGCTATTACCCGGCGCCGTTTTTCCCCAACCCCGTTCTTTCCATCCTGCCGATTCAGATAGTTGCCTTTGGCTCGCTCGGGTCAGTTGCCGGATACTGGCTTGCTGTCCAGTATAGCTACTGGCGAACCCACCATGCGGACGGACGCTGAGACCATCCTTTACAAAGCTGTCCTCGGCTGGTTTTATGTGCTTTCTTGTTAGGGTGCCACTGCTTAACTCACGTCTGATAAAGGATTTACGCACAGGTGGCGTTTGTCAACCTGCCGGGGCGGCCAGGTGAAGGAAATTTGGCTGTTTCCACCCCCCAAATTAGCCGAAATAAGGGTTGTGTCAAAAGCCCCAGGGCTATATCGGATTGGCAACTAAGGCGAAGAACACCGGACGGATTGGTTTCGTAAAAATCTGGGCAAGGCCAACCTGAAAAAGGAGTTAGAGATGTTGGTTCTTAGCAGACAGAAGGATGAGTCGATTATGATAGGCGACGATGTTGAAATCACCATAGTCGATGTCCGCGGTGACAAGGTCCGGCTGGGCATAAATGCTCCCAAGAGTATCGCCGTCCATCGCAAAGAGGTCTATGAGGCCATTCAGCGTGAAAAGAAGGAAAAGGCCGCGGAAAGCAGCCCCTAAGCAGCTTGAACAAAATCGGGACAATCAGTCCGTAGGTATTTGTGAGCCGGCTTCTTTGCCGGCGTTTTTCTTTTATGAGCTGGTGCAAGACAAGCGTAAAGGGCAATTTCGCCCACATCCCAATTGAGGTCGTTGTTTTGCTTGACAGGGCGTGCAAGGCAATGTTATGATACGAAAAACGACTGTGGACAAATGACCTGGGAGGAAACAGATGCGCCTGGTGGTAAAACAAGGTGACCGCACACTGAACGAGCTGCATTTCGATAAAGGCCCGATTTATATCGGCAGGCACTCGAACAGCCAGGTCTTTTTGCCCGACAAGACCGTCTCCAGGCAGCACGCTGTCATTTACAACACCAAGGACGGGCAATGGATGGTTGAGGATCTTGACTCGGCAAACAAGACCTTTCTCAACGATGCGGAGACCACGAAGAGCGAAATCAAGGACAGGGACGTCATTAAGATAACCGATTTTACGATTGAGGTCAGCTTCAAGGATACGGCCAGCCCCGACCCCGGCGAGACGGTGGAGCTGGAGGATGCGCCGGGGACGCTTGCCTCAGGGCCTCAGATTATCATACGCAAGCTTGGCGCCGAGAAGTCGCCGGCCATCAGGTTCGATTCGCAAAGGGCAACCGATTTTCTCCAGGCAATCGAAGAGATAAAACGGGCTGACAGTATCGACAAAATTCTGGTAATGCTGCTGGACGTGATTACGAAACAGTTCAAGAGCTGTCACGTCTGGGGCGCTTTGAGAAAAGGGTCAAGCGGCCCGATGACCGCCCACGCAGGAAAACAGCGCAGCGGTATGGCAATCGACCAGGCGGCGCTGGAGTTCGGCGACAAGATAGGCGAGGCGGTGGACAAGCGCCAGTTTATGCTGTTTATATTCCCGCGGGACCTGAGCCAGAAGAAAGAGACGCAGATACGTTCAGTGGTGATTGCCCCCCTGCTGACGCCCGCGGGCTGTTACGGCGTGATATATGCAAACAACACCTTCCGCGACGACCACTACAACCTCGGCGACCTCGACTATATGATGCTGCTTGGGATGCACACCGCGCACGTGCTGAGCAAGCTATAGACGCAGCCGAAGGCGACGCTTACTTACATTCATAATCGTCGCGGTTGTAGCCGAACTCACCCCACATATTCAACTGGGTCCACTCAAGATCTTTGCTGCACGGCTGATACGCTACGGTAAGCGCCCGTGGATCGTTCTGCAGGGCGAGGCAGGTGAACTCCGCAGTCAACGGATTGAGCCACTTGCGGTACTCACAGTGAGCGTCGGCATAGGACCAGTTTGTACCTGTGGCGTGCCGCAGCGGCGCCGGGTCGTGCCAGGCGGGCAGGTCCCATTTGACCGACCAGGTATCAAAGCCGGTGTGCCCCTCATCGACCCACACGAATCGTTCGGCCGGGCGGACTATCTCGGCCTTATGCCGAAAAAAAGGACCGGCATTATTGCGGGTCTGCGCATCCGCCCATGTCGCGGCCCCGTTCATAGAGTCAACTATCTGGTAAGTTATCACCTGCCACTTGTCGCCGGTTGGACAGCGGTAAAACTTGACGTTCCTGCAGTACCTGTACAGCAGATTCGACCCCTTAACCTGGAACGTGCCGACAGTTGTTACATCCTGTGGACTTTCCAGGTATGCCTCTGCAAGGGCCATATCGTGATTGCCCTGTGCCGTCCTGATGGAGAAACCGTTAACCCACGCCGGCTGGGCGTTGCCGTGGTACTTGCCGGTTACATCCTTGCTGAAGCCGCTGCTGCCATTTATAAGTTTCCCGTCGTTTTCATCGGCGTACATCGTCCAGGCGTATGTGAGCTGCTTGAGGTAAATCAGGCATACAGCGCGTTTGCCGTTCTCTCTGGCCTTGCTCAGCGCCGGGAACAATATTGCCATCAGCAGGGCGATTATCGCAATCACCACCAGCAGCTCTATCAGCGTAAAGCCGGGTTGTTTCGCCGAGGCCATACCTTCTTTTCCCCCGAACTGGTTCAATGTCTTGTGTGGGAGACACTGAATCATTATACCTGCGCCAGGAGGACCACGTAGTTTTTGCCGTAGTACCTGGCGCATTTGGGGCAGGTCGTGTAGAAGAAATAAAGTTTCTTCAACTCTTTTCCCTGACCGCGGACGTAATCCATCATCTGTTTTATCCACTGGCGGATATTCTTATACGGCCCTTCGAAGACCCTGCTCAGGAAAGTCCCCGAGATTCTCGCCATTTCCGCGCCCGGCACGTCTTTGGCCACCGCGATATAGACATCCGCGCCCCAAAGCGACTTTTCATCGCTCAGCACCATCGGCTCAGGCGGCAACGCCTGCGATTGCGAAATCCTTTCCATATTCCGCACCATAACCCCGCCGAAATTCAATGGAATATGAAGGAAACTCACAACGTGGTCCTTGACGAAGAGTTTATCCTTGAACGTTACCTCTTTTTTATCCCAGGGCTCCGGCTTAAACCTCGGGCAACACCCCGTCTCCGCATTCTCATACAACTTGTCCATAACATTCTCCTTGCCAAATCAAAAGGGGTCAGGATCCCCTTTCTTCAGAAAAAAACCTTCATAAATCGATGGTCGTTTATTGCTACGCGACCGTAGTCCACATCGATATGGATATTCCGGCAGATGCAAGAGACACTATCTGCTGGCAACGACGGTATCACGTCTCCACACTTCGTGCATTCATAGTACAGATTCTTCCCCGCTGGATATCCCTTTTGTGGGTCAAACGAATGGTATGTCCTTTTCTTCTCTTTTGCCATTATATGACCTCCATAGAGGGAAAGGGGGCAGGTGCATTTTTCTAAACGATTATTTCGCTGGTTCCCAAATGTACCGCCCATTAATATCTATATAGCCCCACAATTCGGTAGTTCCGCCTTTGTCGGTGCCGACTTTTTTGACTATGCGTGCGACTCCGTGAGAAAAACTACCAGGCACGGTATCGGAGGAGTCAATCTGTGGAGTCAATACTATACGACCAGTTATATCGATATAAACCCATCTATGATCTTTTCTCACAACTGCTAAGGTCTCAGAAAAAGGTTTTGCATCATCAAACTGTGGCTGGATTGCAATGTTGCCTGTTCTGTTTATATAACCCCATTTGTCGTCTACTCGAATAGTCCCCATACCTTCCGAAAAAGGAAGAGCAGCGTCGAATTGTGCCTTGATAGCATAGTTGCCGGTTTTGTCAATGTAACCCCACTTCCCGCTGATTTTCTCTGTAACATTTGCAAATCCTTCCCTGAAATCATCTGCAACTGCGAGCTTGAAATCCACCACTATTTTTCCGCCTGTATCGATGTACCCCCATTTTTCTCCCTTTCGTATAGCCGCCAAGCCCTCAGAAAAATCCTTGGCAATATCAAAAGATGGCTCAATGACAATCTGACCCTTCTTGTTGATATATCCGAACTTGCCATTGATTTTCACAACTGCCATTCCTTCAGAGAAATTGCCTGGATTTGCTAATGATGGTGGATCGAACTGTGCCTTGATGACGTATGTCCCACTCTTGTCGATGTAGCCACATTTTCCTCCAAATGTCTTCATCACAATTGCCAATCCCTCCGAAAAATCCCAGGCGACCCCAAATTCTGGCTTGATAACCATTTTATTCTGGCAATCAACAAAACCTTCGCCGCCCTCACCTTTGGGTCGAACTCTTGCAAGACCTTCCGAAAAATCCCAAGCCATGTAATACTGTGGTTCGATAACTACTTTTCCCTTATCATCTATATACCCCCATTTACCGTTTTGTTTAATGGGAAAGAGCGCAATGGCGCCATCTTGTCCATCCTTTCCTTTGCAGGATACGAGGAACAGTGTCGCAAAAACGATAGCACAAGCACTCGCGATAACAATATATCTGTTCATATAAATCCCCTCATCATAATTGATATGTTGGTAACGATGAAAAATGGTTCAGGAACCTTTTTCTTATTCTGCTCATTTAATAAGTTTTATCAAATCGCCTAATTTATCGCCTGCCAAAAACAGGAGTGACAGGATTGCGATAATCCACATAGTGGGCCTGACCTCTTTGGCCTTGCCAGCGGCTGACTTGATGAGCACAAAGGAAATGAAGCCGAAGGCCAGCCCTGTGCTGATACTGTAGCTAAGCGCTATCATCACAATAATAATGAAAGCAGGAAATGCCTCCTGAACATCCGTGAAGTTTATCGCGCGGACTTCCTTCATCATAAATAGCCCCACCATAATCAGAGCGGGCGCCGTCGCGTATTCAGGCACTACTCCCACTAACGGCGCGAATAATATCGCCAGCAGGAACAATACGCCGGTAACTACGGACGTCAGCCCCGTCCGGCCACCCTGCTCGATACCCGCAGCGGATTCGATATAGGCGGTAGTGGTCGATGTGCCGAACACCGCTCCCAACATCGTCGCCAGCGCATCAATCGCCAATAACCTGTCCAGCCCCTTTATCTTGCCGCGGGTATCGACCATTTTCGCCTGGTGGCAGCACGCAACCAATGTCCCGATACTGTCGAACATATCCATAAACATCAAACTGAATACGCTGCCTAATACGCCCCATTTAAGTGCGCTAAGAATATCAAGATGAAGCGCAATCGGCCTTATATCCACGGCAAGAGAAATCCACCGCCCCGGCTTGTCAACGTATCCAAACACAATCGCCAGGAGAGTCGAAAACACTATGCCGATAAGCAGCGACCCCTTTACCCGCCTCATTTCAAGAAACAGCATAAACAACAGTCCCGCCAGCCCTATGAGCGTTTTTGGTCCGAGCGGCCCGGCTGAGACAAGGGTCGCTTCGTTTCTGACTATTATGTGAAGATTGACCAGGCCGATAAAGGTTATGAAAAGTCCTATCCCCACCGATATCGCCGCGATAATTCCCGGCGGTATCGCCTCGACGAGTTTCTTGCGAAGCCCAATCAGGGTCAGCAATAAAAACAACAAGCCCGAAACAAAGACCGCCCCAAGCGCCGTCTCCCAGGCCATTTTGTTGTTGAGCACAAGCGTATAGGTAAAAAAGGCATTAAGCCCCATTCCTGGCGCCATCGCTATCGGCGCATTGCCGAAGACGCCCGTGATAATGGTCGCTATGGCCGTGACGATGCAGGTTACCGCTATCAGAGCGCCCTTGTCCGCCCCGGTCTTGCTCAGCATATCGGGGTTGACAAAAATGATGTACGCCATCGTAAGAAACGTTGTCAGTCCCGCTACTATCTCGGTCTTGACATTCGTCCCTCTTTCCCTGAGCTGAAAATAATCACCCACCATGTTCAATCCCCCAAATCCCTATCGTTCCCGCCCCGCTTGTCGCGCAGTCCCCAAAAGCTCAACGATTTTCACGACGACTGTCGCAGAGTTGCTGCAGGCGAGTTTCTCAAAGACGTCAACGTCCTGCATCGCCTTTTCATCTGCACTATCGCTTACGGCCTTTATAACAATGTGGCCAATCCCCCTCTGATGACAAATTTGCGCAACGGCTGCCCCTTCCATATCAACTGCATCCGCACCGAGCCGCTCTCGCAGTTCTGCGCGTTTTGGTACAGCCATAACAAAAACGTCTCCTGTGATGATTATCCCCTTTGAGATTCTGGGCGTTCTGTCTGCGCCCTGACTCGGTTTGTCAATGGCAACCTTGCCTGCCGCCTGCTCCGCAAATTGCAGCAGCCGCGGGTCGGCTCTCAGGAAGACAGGATTTCTCTCTCCCGCCAGCCGGTTGATGACACCCTGATGCTCTATGCCCTTGTCTGTTAATAATCCGAGGTCATGCTGGCAGGTGCGCTCGGCGATAATCACGTCACCCGGCCGCAAATTCGGATTAATTGCGCCTGCGATTCCGGTAACGATTACCTCGTGCGGCCGGAAATGCTCCAATAGCAGCGTGGTCGTCATTGCTGCATTGACTTTGCCTATGCCGGTCCAGACGACCACAACTTTTCTGCCGTGAAGCGTTCCCGTGGTGAATGTAATGCCTTCGATTTGTCGCGATTGCTTTTGGGCAAGCTGCGATTCAATTGGTTCAACCTCTTTATTAAAGGCGCCTACGATTGCGGTAATATCTGTGGATTTTAGTTTATCGCGCACACCTTGAGGTCCGGCGCACGATGTGCACAGCATCGCCGCACACACTACGACGATTGTCAGTTTTTTTCTTGCGGCTGTATTGTCTGTTGCTGTGAAATATCGCATTTATTTTTAGCGGTCTTCTGCCCACTTCAGGCGGGCAAGGCGAATGCCATATAGCCCGGCTTCGCTTATTTTGGATATATACTCCTGGCCGGTGTCATCGGTGATTATTTCCGGCGCAATGACGCCATCCAGAACCGTGACAAGCTCACTCGTTTCCAAGCCAAAGTTCATCTGGTCTTTGCTTCTGAAGACCCACGTGCCGCTTTTGTCGGGGCCCTGCGTGCGAAAGAGGTAGTAGTAACCGGGCTTGTAAACAACAACCGGCGATTCGCTCTGCCATTTGCGGTCGCCGGTGCGACAATTCGGGTCGTACTGGGCGATTTTCCAGGCCGACCAGTCAATCAGGTTATTGCTTGTGCGGACATAAATACCGGCTGTGTCACGGTCGCAGTTGTGATGACCTGAATAATAAGCGTACCAGGTGTCGCCGAGTCGGACAATGCACTGGTCACGGACTGCACCCGGCCCGACAAAGACCCTGCTGAAACCATTCCTGTTTTTATGTCGAGTCCACGTCCTGCCGTCGGGTGAGGTCATAAGGCAGATTTGCTTTTCGGCCCTGTTATAATCAAGGCCAGCGTCAAGTTTGTTACCGTTGGGGTCCAGCCCTGTGTCATAGCCGCCGTAGAACATATAATATGTTCCCTTGTCCTTTATGACAAACGGCGACTGGATGAATTCCTGTCCCTTCCAATCGACCCGACTTTCGCCAGCTGCCTTGTCGGCCCTGATGATTTCGCCCGTGAATTTCCAGGGGCTTTCGGTGAGCGACTTTGCCTGCCAGTGACACAAAATGCGTCCGACCTTTGTCTGTCGCACACAGGCCCAGAGATGCCACGCGCCATCATCGGTTTGAAAAATACAATGGTCGTTCGGCTGATTCGGTTGTCCGTTGCCCGGGGCCGGCTGCAAACCCAGCGGCGCCAAGTTCGGCTCAGGACCGATTACCCACCATTCGCCGTCAATTACGGGTCGAAGTTTCACCTCTTTTGCATTGCCCCCGCATCCACTTAACAGAAGAAAGACCACAACCGCGTGAAAAAGTATTGCACTCGCCATGCCCTGAAAATTCATGTCAAGTTTTTACCTCTAATCACCACAGAATCATACTGCTTGTATTGCATTCACTTGCCGCCCGCATCTATTTTTTCGAGCGTTCTTCGCTGCTCATTCCGCCGAGAAGCCATCGCGATTCTATTTCGCTCTCTGGTTTCTTGTCTATCACCTTGTCATCGACCATACTGACCTGCTCGCCGCCGTCAGGCAGAATCTCAATATCGTCGAAATGTACTCCAATGCGCATCGGCTTGTCTGTATCCTGCTCGGTATGCTGATTTAAGTTCCATACTTGCAGCGTAACGACAAGCCGGTCCAGCTCAAGAGCATCGTAAGAGTTTTTTGAAGCCCTTTCGTAATCCCTCTTCGGGTTGACCACCACCTCGTGCCACTTATCAGGCGCTGCCGTTATATCATAATGCAAGTATTCTTCCCACGTGCTCCAAAGTCCCCTCGGCTTAAAATATGCTGTCCCTATCCAATAGCACAGTCGCATCCGCCTGCTGCTTTGCCTGTATCCCTCGACCCGGACGCACGCGCCGCTCAAATCGCCCCGTGTGTAACTATTTGCGTCAAGAACATACGCCAGATGTACAATCGGCGTTGAATCCGCCTTTGCGTTCACCGGCTGGCAGATTTCGTTTATCGTCTGAGTCATCCGATTGTCCCCCGGTACGTAGTAGCCGCGCCTTCTGCTGAAAAGATGCAGCGATTTGTCACCGCCGTGTCTTGTCGTCGTGACCGCCTCGCAGACATTGGATAGATTCTCATCCTCCATATAGACAAACTGCCTCGACCAGCCGGCCAGCCCGTCCTCAAACCCCCCGTTGACGATTTTTTCACTGGCCGGCAGCTCCCATTCCTCTTTGAGCCACAAGGGCCATCTGTCCGGCTCAAATTGCGCAAACCGCTCGGGATACCCATACACCTGTCCATCGAGCATTCGGTAGTTGATTGTTGCCTTGTCTCCGCGAATACCAACCACGGTAAAGCCCGCTGGGCCGTCCCCCCCAAAATCCGCCTCTCCGAAATTCCTGCCCGGACTGAACGTCGGCGGCAGGTTGATAAACGTTATCCCCTTGTACTCGCGCGCCGTCTTCATCGATGCCTTCAGGGTGATATGAGTATGTCCGCTCAGCACGTACTTCACGTTGCCGTACCGAGCCAGAATATCCAGAAGCTCCCGACGCTCCTGCACACTGTTCACATAGTTTGTCATCGGATTGATGCCGATGGGCAGCGAGTAAACGTGCTGGAAGAAAATCGTGGGTCTGTCTTTGTTTTTCCTGAGGTCATTGTCCAGCCAGTCGAAATAATGCGGATGCCTCTGCCAGAAATGACGCCGCAGCGGATCGGGCCAGACCACAAAGTGCCACTTACCCAGGTCAAACGAGTATAGAATTTTGTCCACACCGTTGATTTTCTTTTGTGCCGCTATGTAATTATCCAGCGCCGCCATATTGTAGTCCGGCGCAAAGGTACTGGCGTATCGCGTCTCGTGATTGCCAAGCCCCAGCAATACCGGCGTCCGGCACTTCGCCAGCAGCGACTCCAGAACCTCAAAATGCTCCTTCTCACCCTGTCCCGTGACACTGTCGCCGTTGATGAGCAGGAACGCCGGCCGCTGTTCCAGTTCGTTTAGCGCGTCGGTATTCCTTTCGACAAACGAATTGAAAAGGGGATGTCCCCTGCCGGCGTGCGCGTCACAGAAGACCGCAAAGTCGAAATCCTCGCCCGCATCGTTTATCCCGGCCTGCTCCGGCTTGATGTGGCCTATCTCATTGTCGTAAAGCAGGTTCACGCTGATATATGCCCCATCGATTTCCCTTGTTATCTCGCCCTGTTCGGCCAGTTCGCCAAGCTCAAACGAAAAATCCTCGCCGCTCACTCTGGTCTTGATTGTACTTGCCGCTGTTGCGCCATCCACCCATACCACCACAACATCGACATCCTGCTGGTCCGCCGGCGAAGACGAATAATACCGGTTTGTGGTCCTGCATTTCCATTCGCTCTGTTCCGCGAGCAGCAGGTCTTCGCCTTGCTCAAAGAAATACCCCCTGATTTTCGCAACGCGTGCTGCCTCTACGGCAAGGCGGACTTCGAGGTCAACCTCTTTGCCTTTTGTCCCCATCTCGAACCGAATTAGAACAAGCCCGTCGCTATTCCTCGCCTGCCGCAGAGAATCCACAGCTCGAAAACCTCTGAGCGAACAGCCGGACGATAAGATGAAGAACAGAATTGCAGCCAATACACCCCTGTCAAACAACTCAAGGTCTTCCTAAAGGTAACCCGGTTTAGGTCGTCTCAATATCGGCGGTTACTGACCCCATTACACCCTGAGAAATATCTTCTTTCTATACAGAAAAAGCAGCAACACCCATTCAACGGCCAAATACCCCAAGGCCGAAAGCACCGGCTGCCAGGCAGCGCTGGCATAGCCAATAAGTCCTTTGAACAGGAACTCAGATGTGACCCATAGCGGCAGGACACCGCATTGGCACATATAAATGAAGATTGAGTTTGCGCCTATAACGGCGAAGAAGAGCGCCCATTTTCTTAGGCGGCAGACATCAATGATGAGGTAGAAGACACTGAGCAGAATCAAGCTCCAGCCGCCTGCGTATAGCACAAACGAGCTTGTCCAGAGCTTCTTGTTGATGGGAAAAACCTGTCCCCAGTACCAGCCGGCAGCCAGGCACACCAGACCTGCGGCAAGGAGTATTGCACCTTTGGTCACGCCGGCCAGCCATTTGCTTTGCGACAAAAGGAGTCGTCCTGCAAGACAGCCCAGCAGGGCTGTACCGATTGCGGGGATGGTTGAGAGCAGTCCTTCAGGATCATAAGAGCCGCCGTAGATTTTGCCCGGCAGCAACAGGCGGTCGATATAGCCCGACAGATTGCCCTCAGGCGTGAGCATCGGCACAGCAACGCCCGGCGCAGGGATAAGGGTCATCGCAGCCCAGTAGCCCAGAAGCAGCCCGGCAAAGGACAGTGCCTGGCCGAGCAGGCCGGTGTTCATTGCGATAACCGCCGCAAAGAACCACGCAATCCCGATTCTGCCAAGCACCGAACAGTACCTCGCATTCGGCCAGTCGAACTTCAGAAACCCGTTGAAGACCAGGCCGAGCAGGACGAGAATGACGGCCCGGCGGGCAAGATGTGAGTAAACGACTGTCTTGCTTTCCTCTCTTTCCTTCCTCTTGGCAAGCGAGAACGGCAGCGCCACCCCGGCAATGAACAAGAAGAGCGGAAAGACAAGGTCAATGAATCTAAAGCCGTTCCACTCAGCGTGCTCAAGCTGGATTGTGGCGGATTTGAGCCATGGCCATTGTGTCAGTTCTGCGACCTTTTGGACAAGCGTCCCCCCGCCGATTATCCACAACATATCAAACCCGCGAAGGGCATCAAGGGACGCCAATCGTCCCTGACTTTGAGGAATTGTTTCTGTCTGCTCTGTACCTGTCATAGCCTGTCTCCATAATTAGTGTGTGAAACTGCGAGAGAGAGGAGTCGAACCTCCACGGGTTTTGCCCACAAGGTCCTAAGCCTTGCGCGTCTGCCAATTCCGCCACTCTCGCGCAATCTACTGCGGCCGATTAGTATCCTGTTCGGAGGCGATTTTTTCGATGCGTTTCTCGGCCTGCTGCAGGATGCCCCTGCAATGCTTAATCAGCGTCATCCCCCGCTCATACTGCTCGAGAGAATCCTGCAGGGCAATTTCACCCTGTTCGATTTTGCCGACTATGGCCGTCAGCTCTTTTATCGCCTGTTCAAAAGTCAATTTGCCGATATCGTTTTTTGTCTCGTTTTTTGCCATTGTTCTTTTGCCCTTGTGCACTTATGCCTTTTCTACTTTTTCGTCACCCTGCTTTCAATCAAATTTTCGCCGGCAATCTCGGTAACGAGCGAATCGCCTATTTGCACGTCTTCGGGTCTCCTTATCACCAGGCCCGTTTGCTTCAGAGTAGTTATGGTATAGCCCCTTTTGAGGACGCCTTTTGGGTTAAGGCCGGCCAACAGATTTGCCTGTGCCGTCAGGGTCATCGCTGCCTTGTCGATGACTTTTCTTACCGTGTTTGCGACGCGGTTTTCGAGATTGTTGAGTCCGATGCTCATCTTGGCCATCAGGCGGCGCGGCTCAAGCCGGGCTATTTGCGCGTAATATGCGGTCAGTGTGTCTTTCGCAGCAGAAATCGCGTCACGCAAGGCAGCGGCCAACGTTGTCTGTGCGTCGTCAAGGGTTTGCTCTTTGTTGCGGACAATCAATAGCGGGTTTTTGAACACAGCGCTTGCCAGCAGCGTCTGTAGTTTCTGCGACGACAATTCCAGCAGCGACTCAACTTCGCCTCTGAGGCGGCTTTCCATCGCCGCCATTTCTCTGAGGATGTCCTTGCAGTCGGGCACCGTCACCACGCCCGCTTTTGTCGGGGTCGATGCGCGTTTATCAGCCACGAGGTCTGCAATCGTTGTATCGACCTCGTGGCCGACGGCGCTGACAATGGGTATCTTCGAATCATAGATTGCCCTTGCGACGACCTCCTCGTTGAACGCCCAGAGGTCTTCGAGAGAGCCGCCGCCGCGGCCGACGATGAGGACGTCGAGTCGCAGATTGTTGTTTCGCCGGTTTATATCTCTCAGCGCCGCCGCGATTTTTTCAGCCGCACCTTCGCCCTGTACGGGGACCGGATACAGAAACAATTTGACGCAGGGCCAGCGATTGAAAATGCTGTCGGCGATGTCGTGAATGGCCGCTCCCGATTCGCTGGTTACGATTCCGATGCGCTGCGGGTAGGCCGGCAGCGGTTTTTTGTGCGCCTCATCAAAGAGACCCT
>CAYGVZ010000043.1:0-4095 GCA_964353475.1 uncultured Pirellulales bacterium
CGGTGGCCCTGCCGCAGCAGCCGCCGCAGGAGAAGTAAATGATGCGGTATTGTTTGTCTTTGGGATAGTCGGCGAAACCGCCGGTGCGGCTGTTAAATGCACGTTCGCAGTTGTAGCCGCTGCATCGCTGCTTTACGATGTCGCACTGCACTACGGCGATATATTCCTTGTCTTTCAGGTCAGCCATAAATGCTCTCCGGAATCATTTGCCGGCGGATTTGAAAAGGTCGGCGGCGATTTTGCATATATGGTCGCCGATGGCAAGGCAGGCAGTGGCGGCGGGCGATGGGGCGTTGAGGACGTGAATCGAGCGGTCCTTTGTTATAATTGCGAAATCGTCGATAAGTGCGCCATTGGGCGCTACCGCCTGTGCGCGGACGCCGGAATTGCCGGGTGTCAAATCGTCCTCAGTGAGGGTCGGTATGAGGCGCTGGAGTTGTCGAAGGAAGAGGCGTTTGGAAAATGCCCGCGTATATTCGCCGAGGCCGTAGAGCCAGTGTTTCATAAAGAGCAGCAGCGTACCCGTGTAGGTGAGGGATTCCCAGGCATCTTTGAAGTTGAAGTCGGTTTTGCCGTAGCCCTCGCGTTTGAAAGAGAAGACGGCGTTTGGGCCGCACTCGACGCCGCCCTTTATCATTCGCGTAAAGTGGACGCCCAAGAACGGGAATTGCGGGTCGGGGACGGGGTAGATGAGGTTTCTGACCTTGCTGCGGGCCTGCTCTTTCAGGTCGTAGTAGTCGCCGCGAAAGGGGACGATTTTCATTTTGGCATTGACGCCGTCTATGCGTGCGATGCGGTCACTGTGCAGGCCGGCACAGTTGATAATGAATCGCGTGGAAAACGTCCCCTGGGTAGTTGTTACCTTCGTATAGAAGTCGTGTTTGTCGAAGCCAAGAACCTTGTGGTTTGTCAGGACCTTGTTGTTCGGCGAGCGTGCTTCTATAAGAGCGGCGAGTTTCTTTGCGACGGCGACGTAGTCGATGATGCCGGTGCAGGGGACTTTGAGTCCTGCGATTCCTGCGCAGGCCGGCTCGATTTTCGAGATTTGGTCGGGGGTGATTTTTTCGAGACCTTCGATGCCGTTCTCTACACCATTATTGTAGATGCGTTCGAGGTTGGGTAGCTCGGTCTGTTTGGTGGCGATAATTATTTTGCCGCAGATGTCGTATGGTATTTTGTGTTCTTTTGCGAAGGCGACAAGTTGCTTTCGGCCTTCGGTACAGGTTGCGGCTTTTTGCGAGCCGGGTTTGTAATAAAGCCCCGAGTGAATAACGCCGCTGTTGTGGCCCGTCTGATGGGCGGCGATGGTATTTTCCTTTTCGAGGACGGCGATTGAGATGTTGGGATAATTTACGGCGATTTTGTAGGCGCTGGCCAGGCCGACAATCCCGCCGCCCGTGACGATTACGTCAAAGTCAGTCCGTTGTGTCATCAGTTCAATCCTTTGAGAGTTTTTCGCCCGAGCGGCTGTTGGCGCGTTTCACGGCCTGGCAGGCGAGGACAACGGCGACCGCGCTGAGCAGCGCCGACAAGAACGATGCGCCTGCGGCGATGGCGAGCAGGACCAGAAGTTGCGGAGGCAGTTGGGGCAGGCCGAACTGCACAGGTAACGGTTCACCGCCTCTGGTTTCTATTTCCACGGGCAGCGGTTTATCCTCGTTAACCTGCAATTGAACAGGCAGCGGGGCGTTGACGTCTGTTTGCAGTCGCACGGCCAAGCCGGAACCACCGTTGACCTGCACAGGCAGGGGGCTATCCGGCTGGGACTGCAACTGGACGGGAAGCGGTGAACTGCTTTCCGGTTTCAACTGCACGGGCAGGGCGCGGTTGGGGTCGATGGCAAGGCGGACGGGCAGTCCCTCTTCGCTGTGGGCAAAGACCCTGACGGGAAAGCCCTTAGGGCTGGATTTGGCCTGCTGGCTGGGCTGGGAACAGCCGGACACCGACAGGGCAGCGAGGAGCAGAGATAACATTAGTATTCTCATAGGGTTATTCCCTAACTGCAAGTCCGGCAGGGATTTTCCTCGTTTTGGGGGCATCTGTCAAGTTGGGCAGGGATGATTGCTTAGCCAAGGTGCAAAAAATCGGATTTGTCCTATAATATTGGCGTTTTTTCGCTTGACAAATGGGAATAGGGCGGTCAGAATATAAAGGATGAAGGTGGGTTTTCGGGGGGCACGGAAAACCCGTAAGGTGAGAGTACTGCATATTGTTGGAGGAGCTGAGAATGAGAAGGGTACATTTCTATTGGGCGGGGATTCTAATTGTCTTGGCGTTGGTCGGTGCCGCGCCTGCTATTGACGACTTCGAGAGCTACTGGGGCACGCCGCCGCTTCAGGCGGTCTGGACCGATGTTGATGGTGGTAGCCCGTCAACCTCGACGGCGATTCTGCTGACAAGCGGTAGCAACCCCCCAGAAGGTAAGCAGGCAATGGAGTGGGATTATCATGTGGCGGGCGGCTGGATAAATCCGGGCAATCCGACAAACTTTGATACAGCCGACCACGCGATGATTGGGCGTACATTTCCTGCGCTCGATTGGATGGCAGGCGCAACTCTTGAGTTGTACATCAGGCCGTACCTCCAGGACTTGGACAAAACCGACTTTTATCTGCTTGAGTACGGCGGAGACGGCTATGCCCAGACCTGGATTCCGACCTATAAGCAGATTAACCCCTGGTGGGCGCCCCATAACTACCCGGCGATTATCGCCCCTCCGGGCTGGTCGCCCCCGATAGGTTCAGCCGGCGTTACTCCATTTACGAAGATTATTTATGCCGGCCAGTGGGGCAAGGTCGTGATTACGGATGATATGTATGTCGGATGGGGTCAGTCGCTTGTGTCCTTCGATGCGATGACGAGCATCGGCATCGGCGTGTGGAGCGGCTGGGTAGATACGAGCGGCCCACCCCCACTGCCGAAGTTCAGCGGTACAGATACCCTCTATCCGCCCGGCTCGATTTCCGGCCGAATGGATGTTGACGCTATTTCTTACGGCGTCCCTGAGCCCGCGACGATTGCACTATTGGGTCTCGGCGGCTGGGTGATTGCGAGAAAGAGAAAACCGTAGCGACCGTCTTGTTGTCGCAATGAGCGAGTAGCTGGGAGAATAAGGACACTCCGCTATGTCGGCGGAGAAACTGTCTGAGCAATAGAAGGTGGAACAGAGTATGAGAAAGGCACATTTCTATTGGGCGGGAATTCTAATTGTTCTGGTGTTGGCCGGCACCGCACCTGCGCCGACCCCTATGATTGATGATTTCGAGAGCTACTGGGGCACACCGCCGCTTCAGGCGGTCTGGACCGACACAGATGGCAACCCATCGACTAATACGGCGATTCTGCTGACAAGCGGCAGCAACCCCCCAGAAGGTAAGCAGGCAATGGAGTGGGATTATCATGTGGCTGGCGGCTGGCTGCAACCGGGCAATGCGACGGACACGAGTACAGCCGACCATGCGATGATTGGGCGTACATTTGCTCCGCTTGACTTTCAGGCGGGCGGCGGTTTTGAGCTGTACATCAGACCGTACCTCCAGGATTTGGACAAAACCAACTGGTATCTGCTTGAGTACGGCGGCGACGGATATGGTCAGACCTTGATTCCGACCTATAAGTATAACCCCTCTTGGTGGCCGGACCCTTACTTCCCGGCGATTATTGCACCACCCGGCTGGACGCCTCCCCCATATTTAGCTTATCTGCCGGTCATTTATGCCGGCCAATGGGGCAAGGTCGTGATTAAAGAGAATATGTACGTCCCATGGGGGCAGGCGCTTGTGGACTTTGATGCGATGACGAGCATAGGCATCAGCGTCTTGAGCGGCTGGACAGACACATCAGCTGCACCGAAGTTTAGCGGTACCGATACGCTGTATCCGGCTGGCTCGATTACCGGCCGAATGGATGTGGACGCTATCTATTACGTCCCTGAGCCCGCGACGATTGCACTATTGGGTCTCGGCGGGTGGGTGATTATAAGAAAGAAGAAGTAAGTCGTTTTTGAGAAGGAGAGAAAGAATGAGGATGATGAAGGTTCTGGTGGTTTTTCTGGTCTGCGCATCGACGGCCGGCGCAACGGTTATTGACCTGGTA
>CAYGVZ010000043.1:4195-13748 GCA_964353475.1 uncultured Pirellulales bacterium
CAGGCGCGGCCGATGTGGACCTGACACTGGCGGGGTTGTCGGAATATAAGCCCTTTGCTGATTCGCCCGCCTGGCTTGCAATGACGGAAGCCGACCTCGGCAACCTGAGGGTTTACCTGATGCCCGAACCCGCTACAGTTGCCCTGCTTGGTCTTGGCGGATTGGCGCTTCTGCGCAGAAGGCGCTAAAGGCCATCAAATATCGGGGATGATTTCGGGATAGACCTGGCCAGATGGGGTGATTTTGAAGACGTAAATCAGGCCGGGACGCAGTTGCGAATAGGGGGCGTTGCCGTAAATGGCGGTAACGCCGTTTTCTTTTAACTTGTCGGTATTGTTGGCCAAGTCCCAGATACTTGCCCAGAAGACCTCCCGATGTTTTATTGGAAGCACTCTGAATAAATCGGCATATCGCAGCGGCTCATCGCCCGGCTGCTCGATTGGGAAGCCCTTTTCGGGCGACATTTTCTCGCCGTAAATCCTTCGCCAAAGATACAGGGCACGTTCTTTGCCGTCGGCGACGAGC
Source organism: uncultured Pirellulales bacterium (assembly GCA_964353475.1). Lineage (GTDB taxonomy): Bacteria > Planctomycetota > Phycisphaerae > Sedimentisphaerales > Anaerobacaceae > CAYGVZ01. The sequence continues at coordinate 4,721 of CAYGVZ010000043.1, forward strand.
TTGTCGCTGAATTTGACGATGAGGGCGTCGAAGTAAACGATGTCGCCTTCGATGGTGTAATCCTTTTCGACAATTTTCCTGAGTTTGTCGTTCCTGGCTGTCTCTACGAATCGCAGGGTGGTGAGGAGCTTGCCGTCCTTTGTTTCCTGCGAGATGACTTTTGCATAGCCGATTTGGTCCTCGGTGGTAAGGTTGGTCAGGGCCTGTTTGAGCTGTTTATTTTCGCCCAGAAGCTGGCCAATGGTGATTTGCCGTTGCAGCCAGGCGTGGCCGAAGTAACCAAGTGAGATCAGGCCGACTACTATGACAAGAACAACCGGCAATCGAGTTTTCGCATTTGCGGCGAGCATAAAGGTTCACCCAGTTAATAATCGGCGAAGGGGCGGCTGGTTTATGAGGGATTAGCCGGCGGTGCCGACGTTTCTGAACATAAAATATGCGGCGGCGACAAGGCACAGGGCGGCCCAGAGAAAATCAAGATTCAGGCGGTCCTTCATATAGACCGTTGCAAAGACAGCGAAGACACTGATGGTGATGATTTCCTGAATCACCTTGAGCTGTGCAAGAGAGAAGAATTGGAAGCCGATACGATTGGCTGGTACCTGGAGGCAGTATTCGAGAAACGCGACTGCCCAGCTTACAATAATGGCGACCAGCAGGGGTTTGCCTTTCAGGTCCTTCAAATGGCCATACCAGGCGTAGGTCATAAACATATTTGAGCCAATCAACAGGAAAATCGGCGACATCCACCTCATATATTCCCTTTCACAGAATTCAAACTACCAACCCGACGCAAGACAGCAGTTGTCTGGCAGGGCAGCAAAGGCAGCTTTTTTCCAGACGAAACCAGAGATACCGTCAGTTTGCTGAGCCGAACAGAAGAGGAGCAAGTTCATTGAGGTATCGCCGCCAGACGGCCCATTCGTGCTTGCCTTCGCTGATGTTCACCGTATGGTTGATGTTCTTTTCTTTCAGCAGTGCGACGAACTTCTGGTTTTCCGCAAACAAAAAGTCACCTTTGCCGCAGCCAATCCAGAGCAGCTTCAGCTTCTCATTGAAGTTCTGCGGCTCGTTTGTATCGCTGATGAGGGTAACCGCCTGTCTTGCACTCGAGCTGAATCCCGCGACGTAAGCAAACAAGTCGGGATGTCGAAGTCCAATCGAAAGCGATTGTCCGCCGCCCATAGATAGTCCCGCTATTGCTCGCCGCGGCTGCGCAGCGTCAACATGATAGCACTTTTCCACGAGAGGCATCACGTCGCCGAGCAGGTCCTTTTCGAATTGCTCGATGTTGCCCGTTCGAGGCCTCTGGCCCGGCGTATGGCCGTAAGGCATAACCACTACCATCGGTTTGGCCTTGCCCTCGGCTAACAGATTATCCATTATGATGTTTGCCCGACCGATAGTCGTCCACGCACTTTCGTCGTCGCCGCTTCCGTGCAGCAGGTATAGCACGGGGTATTTCGTATTCTGACTTGTCTCATAGTCGGGCGGCGTATAAACATAAAACGAGCGTGTCACGCCGAGCGATTTCGACTGATACGTATGTACGTGCAGCGTACCGTGAGGGACATCCTGCCTCTGGAAGAACGCCGCCGGCTCTGTGCCCACCTCAACCAGATTTCTCGCCGTCCTGTTTCCCACCTTGAGCCACTGATTGGCAGGGTCGATTATCTCCAGACCATCCACGATAAAAACATAATCGTAAATATCCGGCTGAACCGGGCCTAATGTAACGCCCCAGACGCCGTTGCTGTCCCTGCTCATCGGCTGGGGCCTCTCGGCAAAACCTATATTGACGGCGACATTCTTCGCCTGCGGGGCGTTAAGGCGAAATGTTATCGTTTTGTCAGGGTGCACCTCCGGCGAGATAACCGCCGGCGTCCCCCGTCGCGGCTCTCTGGCGGGAGGCAGGTGCTGCTCGATGAAGGCCCATGATTGTGTCCCCGCCTGCTCGAACATGCAGCCGGGATTGTGGGGGCATGTGGTCTCGAAGTAGTCGGCGTCGATGCCGCACTCAGTCAGGAAGTCCCTGAAGCGGCGGTTGGCGTCTTTGAATTCGGCAGTAACCATTCTTATCGCGACTTTGCCTTTGACGGCATCGGCGTTGGCTTTCATCACGGTTCGGACGTCGAATTGTTTCCGGTATTCTTCGTCGCCGCCGAAGATTTCGTCGGGCCTGTTAGGGTCGCGGCGGCGGGGTCCGAACAGTGCGGCGTCGTACGTCACGCAGACGCCGAACAGGTCGGGGAATTTCGCGGCATAGAGCATTGCGCCGCTGCCGCCCATCGAAAAGCCCATAATCACGCGATTTGAGCGGTCGGACAATGTGCGATACGCAGAATCGACGTGCGGTATCAATTCTTTAACGACATTGGTCAAGGCGGGTTTGTTGCCGTCCTTGCTGTCAGCCCAGCCGGAATTTTTGTATCCGTTGGCAAAAACGGCAATCATCGGCCTGACCGTTCCCGCCGCGACGGCCTTTTGCAGGTCTGCCGAGACGGCGTTGCCGTCCGACGTTTCATCGCCGCCTACCCCGTGCAGGAAATACACAACAGGGTATCGCTGATTTGAACCGTTGTAGCCCGCCGGCAGGAAAATATCGTACCTGACTTCAGTGCTCGTTACCGGCCCCGTGAAACTGTGGTGCGTAATGCCCTCAACGGGCGTCGTGCTTACTTCTGCACCCTGGACCACGCCGACAATTAACATCAGGCCGGCCAATACCAACTTTACGCTTACTATTGTTCGCAAATTCATCGTCTGGTACTCCTTCGCACTAAAAAAAGATGGTTTGCTCCTTCGATTTGCGGATTCTATACGCGGCGTCTGCTGTTGTAAAGCCCCACGGCCGGGACGGTCCACGGCCCAGCCGTGCGCGAAAATAATTGACAGATGAGTACAGCGAGGATAAAAGGAACATCGCCGGCGGTTGGCCATATATATCCACACAAGCTACGCACAGGATTTAGACATGGTGCACAAAGGTTTGGGGATTATAGCCGAAGAAATAAAACGCACCTTAAGATGACGATAGGGGGTTTTATGAAACTGCAATTCGCACGAGTCGGTCTGGTGTTGCTCGCCGTATTTCAACTGTCGTCTCTCGGTGTTGCTGCGGCGCCGACCTATATCTGGCTCGAAGCAGAAAATCCGCAGGGTAAAAACTTCGAATTTGAGCTGACCGGCGCCGCCAATCCCGAGATACTATCAGGCGGCAAATGGATTCAGAAGATTGCTCCCGCCGAGAAGTTCAAGACCGATGCGCCAAAGGATGGCTGGCAGCTCGAATACCAGTTTGATGTGAACAGCGCCGGCGAATACGAACTGTGGGCGCGCGTCGGATACGAGCGGTTGCGTGCGCCGATGGACTGGCGGATTGACGATTCAGCGTGGAATCGTTCAGACAGCAATACCCCCACGACCAATCTCAACGAGGCCTGGGGCGCCTGGAACGAGGTCACCTGGGTAAAGATAGGACTGACCCAGCTTGCGAAGGGAGCGCACAAGCTGACGTTATGCTGGAAAGAGCCGTCGCCCGGCAACGACCGCGTAATGATGGGGCTTGATTGCATTACGCTGGTGAAAGGCAAAGGCAGCTTCCAGCCCGAAGGCAGGTTACAGCCGGGACAGCAATATGACTCCGACATCGACAAGAGGGCAAGCGAGCAGGTCTATCGCCTTGCCGCTGATTCAGCCGTGCCGGGGCCAAATAGAATTGAATTGCCGCTCAATGGCCTGTGGCAGGCCGCTCGCTGGGACGACGCGAATATGGATGCCGCTTGCTACGAGCCGGTCAACAGCATACCTTCTGAGTCCGAGTTGCGATGGCTGGGAATTGAAGTGCCATCCAATGCATTTGAGGCGAGAAAGGAGCTTAATTTCGGCCATCGTCTGTTTTATCGCACGCGGGTCGAAATCCCGGAATCGCTCAAAGGCCGGTCGATGCAGTTGCATTTTTCGGGCACAAGCTGGATTGCGAGCGTCTTCGTGAACGGCCAGTTTGTCAGCGGCCATACTTCGGTGCTCGTGCCCTGGGATGTTGATATCACAAAGTACGTGAAGTTCGGGCAGGTCAACACTATTACTATCGGAATCAAGAGCGGCTGGTACGCAATTGACCTTACCGCCAGAAAAGTGAACAGAAAGTCGCTCAATGAAATCCGCAATCTCCCGGAGGGGGTTTTACAGAACACGATGTTCGTTGACGCCATTTACCCGTCGAGCAAGGGCGAGGGCAACGGCTCACAGGTCGGAATTGTTTATCCCGCGAAGCTGGTTGCAATGGGACCTGCTTATACATCCGACGTTTTTGTTCGCACGAGCGTCGCCAAGAAACGGCTGGACGCCGACGTCGAAGTGAGCAACCCGACGGGCAAAGCAATGTCCCTGCAGGTCAAATGTGAGGCCGTCCACGAAAGAACGGGCCAGGTCGAGAAGACCTTCGGCCCGGCCGACCTGACGGTACCAGCAGGCAAAACCGCTGCCGCAGCTCTTGGGGACGCCTGGGAGAACCCCAAACTCTGGTGGCCCGAAGACCCCGCCGAGGTTTACGTTATGCGCACGACCCTGCTGGCGGGCGGCAAGCCGATTGACGTCCGCAATGACACCTTCGGCTTCCGCGAGGTCTCAAGCGACGGCAAACATTTCCTGTTGAACGGTATCCGCTGGCACTTCTGGAACTGGGTGGATGTCGATAGGCCGGAAGATGCAAATGAATGGCTGGTCAAATTCAAGGCGGACAACAATCGCTTCCACCGCATAAGCGACGACCATTCGCGTATGTTCGGCCCGCAGGAGCAGGCCCTTGAATGGCTTGACCGCCACGGCATAGCGGGCAGGAAGTCAACCTGCGTCGATGGTATGTTCATCACGCATCATACGCCCAATCCGCTTGTCTGGCAGAACTTTGATCGCCACGTCCGACAGGTCGTCAAGGCGTATCGCAATCACCCTTCGATTATGATGTGGTCATTGGCCAACGAGATGCTGCTGATTACCAGCCGGCTCTACTACGCTGATACGTATGAGCAGGATGAAAGGCGGATGGCGGAATTGTTTAAGGTCGCTAAAGAGCTCGACCCGACGCGCGACAGCTTCGATGACGGCGCGGGCGACTTAGGCGGCCTAGGTCCGATTAACTGTCAGCATTACACCTGGTCGGAAGGCGAGAACTTCCCAAAGGAGGCCTACCAGTATCGTATCGGCCCTGCCGCGTATCCGCGGCCGGTGCGTGATTTTGCCGAATTGTACAAGTGGGACGCAAATCGGCCGCTTGTCCTGGGCGAGGTTGCATACCTCACCGCAAATCCCTCACAGATTTCCTGGTTCGGCGGTCCCGATATCTATATGGCCAGAGAAAACATCAGGCAAGCCGAGGCGGACTATGTGCGAATATGTATTGAGGGCGCCCGCTGGCAGCAGGCAACTGCGATTTGTCCCTGGACGATTCGCCCCGCAGCCAACAAGGCATTTGCGCCGCGCGCGGTTTTTGCCCGCGAGCACAATAGCTGTTTTTACAGCGGCTCGACGCTCAGACGAACAATCAAAATCTTCAATGACACGCGCGAAAAAGACCCGATTACGTTCCAGTGGCAACTCACGTTTGGCAGCGCAACGGCGGCGCATGCCGCAAAGGCATACGAAATCGAGCCGGGCTGCTATGCCGAGGATGTTATTGCCACACGTTTGCCTGTTTTTAGCGAGCGAACCGAGGGGACGCTGAAGTTTATTTTGTACGCCAAAGCGAGGCCGGTTTTTGAGGACACGCAGCCCGTTACGATTTCGCCGCCGCCCGGACCGATAAGAGGGCTTACGGCGGAGAATATGTCGCTCTATGACCCGCAGGGCCGCCTGAGCAAATGGTTTGAGCAGCGGCTGATGCCATTCAGGTCATTGTCGGACGTCAACGAGATAACCGGCGCCACCGGGGTGCTTATTGTAGGCCCTAACGCACTTACCGAGAACAATAAACAGGCGGTGGCCTTAGCCATAAGCGACTTTGTCGCCGGCGATAATACCGTAGTTGTCCTCGAACAGCGGCATCCGCTCGAAGGAGACGAACTGCCCGTGCCCGGCATAATCGCAACACCAGGCAAGCGCAGGGGCGACCCCGGCTGGATGGAATTCAGAGAGGCAGGTGGACAATCAGGTGCGATTTGCTTTCCTGCCATCGGCCAGCACGCCATTTTCAACAACCTGGCCGGCCGCGACTTCTTCACCTGGGCGGGCGATGATGAGTTTAATTTCCGCGCCAGTTACGCAACGCCTGCAACAGGCGCATTGCCATTGGTGCTGGCGGGCAATGAGATGATGCTCGCCCCGATGCTTGAACTGTCGCCCGGCAGAGGCAGGTACCTGCTCTCACAGATGCTCATTGGCGAAAAGCTGGGAGTCGAACCCGCAGCCGATACGCTGTTCCATAACATCCTGGCTTGGGCAGCAGCACAAAAGCCGAGCAGGGCCGCCAAAACCATCGCCTGTCTTGCCGGCGATAATGCGCTGGCCGAGGCGCTCAATGCGATACGACTTGACTATGCCGCGGCAGATACCTTCGATGTGAACGCACTCGCCGATGCCGATGTCCTGGTTATGAGGGCACAGCCGGCTGCCGTGAGCTGGCTCAATGAGCATAGTGACGCCGTTCGCCGCTATTGCGAAGCCGGCAAATGGATTATGCTGGTCGGCCTCGATAAAGACGGGCTTGCCGATTTCAACAAACTTGTCGGCTTTGAACACAGGATAAGACCTTTCGGCCTTGAGGCGTCGCAACTGATGATACGTACAGACCCGCTGCTTCTGGGAATCACGCCGCGCGATGTTGCTATGTTCAGCGACGTGGTTATCGCGCCGTGGATGGGCCTGCGCAGGGTCTCAGATGAGATATACACAAACGTAATAGACGGCGCAAATATCGCATCGTTCGCCGATGGAATAAATCTTAAACTCGCCAACGGCCTTACAAACCACGAGTTCTGGCAGTACATCGAATACATCAGTAATCCGGACGATGCTCGCATTGTTTTTCGATTCGACCGGCCCGAAACCTTCGCCAAAATCAACCTCTGGGTCAATCCTTCATATTACTTTGTGAAGGACTTGCAGCTTGTTTTCGACGGCAACGAAGCAGACCCAATTCCCTGGACTCTCGCAAAGAACGACCAGATGCAGTCGTTAGACCTGGGCAATCGCAAGGCCTCACAGGTAACAATTCTCGTCAAGGGTCATTATCCCGGCAAGTCGTCGCAGAACATCGGCGGCCTTGATGAAATCGAGCTTATCAGAGAGCTGCCTGCGGGGTTTGATGAGAAAGTCGTCGTTCTGACAAGACCGGCTGGCCTGGTCAAATACCCCATCGGCAAAGGCGGCATACTACTCAACCAGTTCGACTACACAAAGAAAGACACCGACGAGAACATCGCCAAGAAACGCAAAATCTACTTCAACCTCCTTCGCAATATGGGTGCCTCATTCAACGCCCGCGAATAGGCGACTGGGCGACAGCAAGAAGGTTGAAGAAGACAGAAAAAATGTTACTGTTCTTTCCAGTTTGGCGATATACTGTTTCTTTAAGGCCGGGAGATGCGGCCGCGAAAGAAGAAAACCAAATGTTAAACTGGAGAACTAAAACCGGTGCCTGTCCCCATTATCCTGCCCGGAAAGGGTTGGGATATCGAAGAATTTGTGAACCAAGAGTTGGATCCGATTTGCGGCACAGGCGGTTGTGCCCATACGGTAAAGATTCAGGGCAAGTGTTATGGCAAAGATGCCGCAAATTATTTTATGTGGGGTCTGATCAATTCATTATGTGATAATTGGAAAGCCGACGTCTGGTTGGGTTTGCAGTGGTCAAGGCTCATATCAGGAAACTACGAATGTAAAAAAGCATGGGCCTATGCTGGCTATGAAGAAAGGACGGAAGGGGTTTCTTGCCCTCAATATAACCAGTGTAACACTAACCAATGCACCAAGTCCATTTCCAAACTTACACCTCTTTGGAGGATGGAGCCCGTTGATTGATATGTCAATAGAGGTTAGAAACATGGAACACATCAATAAAAGCAAATATGTCCAAATAGCCGTTGTTTGTGCATTTGTCATTACGGCATTTGGATTCATAGCAGCCACGGTATTTAAATACGAGCTTTCAATGATGTCACTGGGAGCGGGGACGGCTATCTGGGTTCTCGCGGTGCTACTTGCATATAAAGGCAAGCGATTCTGGCCAGACATTTGCATTGCCATTGTTGGGACGGTGTTATCTCTCGGCCTTCTTATCGGTCAAATCAGATCTTATAATGACCTTAGCGGAGCTGTCGGGAGGGGAGATAGTGATAGGATTAAGGCCCTCATATCTAAAGGATACGATGTCAATGCACACACCAGTGGTGGTCAGACACTCTTGACTTGGGCGTTTTGGTATCCGTACCCTAACAAGACCATATGGAAAGATGATATGCCATTATTGATACTGACACCGCAGGAAAAAGAGGATAAGGTGCTTCAAGTCATAGAAGTGCTGCTCGATAACGGGGCGAACATTAACGCGATTGACGGGTGGGGTGATGCTCCTATCCATCTCGCTGTGTCTGGAGATCGGGCACGAGTAGTTGAAATGCTCTTGCACCGTGGTGCGGACGTCAATATGAAAAACGGTCACGGTGATACTCCACTCATTGTTGCGGTCGAAGCAAATGATATTGAGATGACAACTCTATTGATGCAGAACGGAGCGAAGATAGACGCGGGAGGTGCGAACGGTAAGACACCCCTGCAAATTGCTGTTGAGCAAGGAAAGACGGACATAGCACAATACCTTCGTCAGCACGGCGCAAAGGAATAGCTCTTTGAAAATCGGTTACTCCCGGAGGGCACCGGATAACTTTCAATCGATAGCAGGGTCTCGCGGCGGTTTCCTTAAAAACCGCGAACCGGCCTCAAAGGTTAGGAGTAAAATCACTGCAACCAGTGCTCTGCAAGCACGGCCAGGTCAAGTGTATTTACAACTCTGTCCGGACTGCCGGTCGGG
>CAYGVZ010000044.1:0-13665 GCA_964353475.1 uncultured Pirellulales bacterium
CTGAGATTTTTTATTGCTAGAATATCTAATTCCATTTTTATTAAGTATGGTTTAGTTGTAGATACATCAAAACTGTGAAACATATATCTACATCTGGATTTAAGATTTTCTATTTGATCCTTAAAATAAAAATGCAATGGATTATCAATATTATCTCTAATAAATTGAATTACTGGGTCAACTTCTAAATTTCTATTAGTTATTATATGTATTGTTGTGTCGTTTGGTAATTTATCTTTAATTGTATTAAAAAATAAATAGGCTTCCGGATTTAAATATTCTGCTTTATCAAATGCCAAAGATATATCAAATGTTGCCATTTTTATTCCCCCATAACCGTTCATGTAAATAATATAATAGAATCTCTATAGTATTGGAAATTATAGCGATTCCAAAAGATAGTCCTATTTGTCTTGTAAAAATATAAACTACACTAATTGTAGCTATATTATCAATAATCGTCCAAGTAATTGCTTTCTTAAACGATTTCTTTTTAGTTTCCATAGATATTCATAGTAATTATATGACCTACAATTAAACTACAGTCCTCGAAATGTTGCATATCTGTTTTTATATGTATTAACTTATCTAATCTTTTATTAACTATCTCTCCACCATCTAGACCAACAATTGCTACGACGTTCATATTCTTTTTGTTGGCACAATCTATTGCATTAAGTATATTCTTTGAATTTCCACTACCAGATATTACTATTAAAACATCCCCAGTATTAGCCATTATCTTCAATTGTTCTCCATATATAGATTCGTAAGAAATATCGTTTGCATAAGCTGTGATAGCTCCGATATTATCTGAAAGACAAGTTACATTTAAATTACACATTTTTATAAAATCTTCAGCTATATGTTGAGCTGTGCAGGCGGATCCTCCATTTCCACATATAAATACTCTATTATCCTTTGAAAATATTAGAAAATCCGATAAAGATTCTAAATCCTTTATATTTATTTGATTAATTGCCTTTTTTAATTCTCCAATGTAAGTTGCTTTTTCTGCCATTCGATCTGATTTTTAACTCCTTGTTCAAAATCCATCTCTTTACGCCACCCTGTTAACTTACATAGTTTCTTATTATTTGCGAGTGTATACATAGTATCGTAGATAGTTGGTTCTTCGTTCTTTATAGTTAGATTCTTTTTCAATAAATGACCCACAAAATATATAATTTCATTAATTGAGTGATTTTCTCCAGTTCCTATATTATAGATTCCACCTAGTCTTCCACTATTCATAAGGCATTCAATGGCCGAGCAAGTATCTTCTATATACGTAAAATCTCTTCGTTGGGTTCCATCTCCATATAGAGTGAACTCTTTATCTTGTAGATAACAATCAATAATTGCCTGAATTGCTAGTTCATCTCTTTGCCTTGGACCATATACTGTAAAGATTCTCATAAGACCAACTTGTATATCCTTTAAGAGACCGTTATTTTGATACATCTGTATCATTTGCTCCATATATAGTTTCGTATGTCCATAAGGAGATAATAACCTAATAGGAGAATCCTCTTTTATTGGTTTATTTTCTCTTCCATCATAAACTGAAGAGGAAGATGCTAATAATAGTTTCTTTGGCTTCCATTGTTCTATACATTTTTTAATTATATTATGAGAAGCATAAATATTGTCATCCATAACAGATTTGAATCTTTTATCACTTTCTCTTACACTTGGTAATGCAGCCAAATGTATAACAATTTCAATATCATCTAAATCTGGTAACCATGTGTTTATATCTAATTGATAGTATTTTGTGTTTTTACTATATTTATCTCCGTATGGATTTAATTTTTTATCAATAAGAATGAAATCGTATTTCTTATCGTATTCCTTCTTATATAGATATTGTAATAGACTGGATCCTATAAATCCGTTCGCTCCTGTAATAATTACTTTCTTCATAATTCTTTCTCCACTTCTTTTATATCTTCCGGATAACTAACCTCGAGTAATTTATCCATATATAATCCCTTAAACTCGATTCCATCGTCAATCATTAAATTTATACTATTAGTAATGATTTTCTCTTTAAATCTTGAATCTTCTTGTGTCTCTTTGATATATTTGAATATTCTATGATCAAAATGATATGCCCCGCAATTAACAAGATTTGAAGTTGGTCTTGAACTCTTCTCATTTATATATTTTATCTGAAATCCTTCTCCTGGGTGTGATGGAACCCCCAAATCCAGCGTACCAAATTCATATAATCTTGTATTTCTTTCTGTATATAATAGAGAATTGTTATATTTAACTAACATTTTAATATCTTCTGGTTTATATATTGTATCCCCAGATAAAACTATAAATTCCTTGGATATCATATTTTCTAGTAAGGAGATAGCATTTGCAGTTCCATTTACAGGGGATTGCCGCTTAAATCTGATACTTTGGTCCAAATAGGTTTTAACATAAGGTTCTAAAACATTAAATCTATAACCACTAACAACATATATATAATCTATCCCTGGAACTTTAGTTATATTATCATATAACCAGGAAATAAGTGGTTTTCCCTTTAATTCAACCATTGCTTTAGGTTTATCTTCTGTATAAGATTTTAATCTTTTTCCATACCCAGCCGCTAAAATAACGCAATCACACATTAAATTGTCTCCACCTTAATTCTATTCCAATATATATATCCTTTTTGAGACTCTATCGCTTCTTGGACAGCTGTTTCTATTCTATCACTTTCCATCTGTAATTCCTTCATAAGTTTATTATCTTGATAGAATTTGATTAGATATAACATACTCACCTTCTTTCTTTATATAACGTTGGGTCTATAACAAACATCATCTTCTTTGTTTTTGTTTCTGGAATCCCCAGGAAATTACATATTCTTACCAACTCTGGATAAGGGTCATTAAATAACTTGTTGTAATTTACATATAATGGAGAAATATTATTGTCCTCATCGATTAAATCTGTTATGTGGTCTTCTAGTTTTTTAAGAAGTTCCCTAGTTTCCTTTTTATTTGATTCATTGACCTTCGTCATTTTTTCCATAGATTCTATAATCTCATCGAGATTTCTCTGCATGTAGATGATTTTATATTTACAGGGACTTTGATTATTTGTTTTTGTTGGTATATATTTTAGTCCATAAGATGTAATTTTAATAAACTTTCCTCTATAGAAAAACAAATCGTCTAATTTATCCATTAATTTATTAATTATAGTTCCACCGAAAAGTTCATAATATCCTTTAGGATTATTAGAATCAGGAGATCTTGTAGAATCGTAAGCAATAGGAACCCCTGCAGCCTGTAACATCTGCATCATCAAAGAAGTCCCAGATCGTTCTAAACCAGATACAATATAGTTTGTATCTTTATCTAATATAACTTCTTCTCCTAAATAACCTAATTTATAAAGACGACTCCTAATTTTATCTTCATCTTCTTTTGTAAGAGTTACCATTATTCCGCTTCCTCTAAAGTTAACTTCTTTGTTCCAAATTTAACCGTTGCAAAGTATTTCCCATCTGATGGGTCATACCACAACTCTATATCATCGAATTTTACAGGAATATATCCATTAGGCGACTTCCGGGGATTCTTTGCCGTTAATTCCACCATTATTTCCTCTACTTTTTCCGGACTTTCCTTTTTTAATCTTGCCATTTTTCTCCTTATCCTTTGTTAAAATAACATCTAATATACAGTTATTAAACTCAACTTTTGCCTTTCTTTTAACTTTATGAGGTAAATTAAACTTGTCGCTATACCATTTTCCTTCCGAGAATACCTCTAATATAACAGCGTAAGGTTCTACGAGGACATTAAAATCCTCTTTTTGTATTCCTCTTAACTCCACAGTTATATATATATATTTTTCATCTTCTGTTATATCTATAGGGTCATCTTCATCAAAATCGTCATCTAATAGCGGTTGCTTCATATATGCCCCACCAGCGTATTGTCCATTCATCATTCTTTCCATCAGTTTAAATAATTCATCTATATCTTCCGCTTTCATCTACAATTACCGTCCTGTTTTTCCTTATATTTATCTATAATTTCTTCCGCCATCTTCTTAATATCTTTTAGAGTTTCTCTGTGATCATTTGATTGTAGTTCTACCTGAACTCCAGGAGTATTAATCCTAACTCCACGAGTTACTATATGTATATCGTCTTCTACCTTTTTATTACTTTTTTTCTTCATAGGCTCCTTTGATATATTTATCTAATTGACATTTCTTTTCTTCATTGAATCCGTATATAATCCAGGAATTCTCCGTGATTATCGGTGCAATGTTTATTCCTAGACTTCTATAGTATTTTCTTGCTTCACCGTTTTTCTTATCTGAAAGGTTTATTTCTTCATATGGAACTCCCTTTTCCTTCAGGTAATTCTTCGCTTGCTCGCAATATTTGCAGTTATTCATGCTATAAACTCTTATCATTTGGTACTCCTTTCAAAACATACAAGATATACTAATATTTGCGTAAAAAGTATCTAATATATGCTACTTTTTAACAATATTTCAATTTTGGCTACTTTCACTAGGTAATTTCGAATGCAGGAGCATAATTAAGCAATTCCATCTCGAGAGAAACATGTAATCCTCTACCTAATTTCTTTTTGTATTTCTTCTTAATTCTATCATAATCCTCTTGTGCTATCTTATGGAGTCTGCAGAACATAATTCCGGTCCCAGAATATTTCTCTTCGATTTCCTTCCAGGTGATTGGTGGCTTACTTGCCTGGTACATCTCATCCAAGCAATCTATTACAATCTTCTCTTCTTTCTTCATTTTAAACTCCAATCTCTTTCTTGTTTCTTTAATTTCCTAATAAGTTGATGTGTAGGGTCTCCAGGTCCATAAATTTCTTCGCTCATTTTATCACAACTCACATATTATATATTCATAGATTCTGAATAGTATTACTGCTCCTATAAATCCTAGAATAGTACCGATAAGCCATGCTTCAAAACTCATTTTATCACACACTCCTCGCAAGTAGGTTTAATAAGTCCTTCACGAGCACACTTATCTCTGAAAATTGTAATTCCTTTCACTTCCATTTCCCACGCTTTTACTATTAAATCCTTAATATCCTGGACGGTAGTTTGTTCTGAAACATTACAAGTCTTACTAACTGCATTCTCTACGTTCTTCTGGAACTCTGCAAGGATTGCCAAGTGTTGTTCTAAAGGAATGTCGTTGCTTGTCTCAAAAACCTTACTCATCATAGTTGGGTGAGACACTTTGACAATTTCTGTTCCAATAATTCTTGTATACTCTCTGGCAAAGTTAGGTTCAATTCCAGAAGACACACCAGCAATAAGAGATAAACTCCCAGTGGGAGCTTGAGTAGTAATAATTGAATTACGTCTTTTGCGATAACCTTCTCTATAAGCTTCATATAATCCCTTTTCTTTACCTAATTCCTCTGAATACTTACTTGCTACATCATTAATAAATGACATAATCTTATCTGCCACTTTTATAGCTTCTTTGGATGAGTATTTTATATCCATAAGTAGCAGCGTATCTGCAAATCCCATAATTCCTAAACCAACTTTTCTTGTCTTTTTAACTGATTCTTCTATTTCTTTAGTTGGCTGTGGACTTGCATCTATCATATTATCTAAGAATCTAATAGCTAATTTTGTTGTCTCGGCAAGTTTATCCCAATCTATTTCCCCATCTTTCATATGCTTTACTAGGTTAATGGAACCAAGGTCACAAGCTTCTTTGGAAAGTAAAGTCGCCTCGGCACATGGATTGCATACTCTTAAGTCTCCAAGATGTGGAGTTGGGTTATCTTTATTAATCCTATCATAGAATAATAGGCCCGGTTCTCCTGTTTCCCAGATATTATGTGCTATCTGTTCTAATAAGAGAGTTGCTGGAATCTTTCTAACAACATTTCCATGCCTTGGGCTTTTCAATTCTATATCCTTATTATCCTTAACTGCCTTAAAAAAGGCATCATCAACCATTATACTTATATTCATATTATTAAGTGTATCTGTTTTTCTTTTGCACTGTATGAACTCTTCTATATCTGGATGGTCATATCTCATAAGAGCAAGTAATGCCCCTCTCCTAAATCCACCTGCTTTTACTGTATCAACCATTATGTTAAAGAGATGTAAGAATGAAACTGGACCACTGGATTCTCCATTCGAGGTTTTAATAGCACACCCCTTTTCTCTAAGTTTAGACACCGAAATTCCTACACCTCCACCCATCTGGAATATTCTAGCTGAGTCTTTTAATGTACTGAAGATAGAGTCCAGAGAATCTTCTATCTCGAATGCATAGCACGAAAGGAATGTTCCTTTTTTATTTGTTCCAGCAGAGACTAGGCAGGGACTCGATGGTAAAAATTCTAAACCAGATAATATTTTGGTAAACTTTTCAGAGTATAGTTCCTTGAGAGCTTGTGTCTTTTCAACACTCGCAATCGCTGTAGCTACCCTACACATCATCTCCCTGGCTGTCTCTATTGGTTTTCCTTCTGAATCTTTCTTAAGATATCGTTCCTTTAAAAGCCACATAGATAAAGTGCTTAATCCTAAATCATTTAATTTATCCTGCCTTGCTCTTGAACGTGACGAGATATATTCTTTGGCAATCTCTTTGAATCTACTTCTTAATAAAGAGTCCATAACTGCCTCGTCTATCTCCCAGAAGAATATTTCCTCTCGACCCTCCATAATTGGTTCGAGTCTTGCAAGGATTCTTGGTTTCAACTCTTTCCAATCTGTCTCTTTGAATTCATCATTAATTGATTTTGCTGTTCTTTGTAAGGCATCCTTAACTTTAAGAATATCATATGGTTGTCGAAATCCGCTTTTCTTTATTATTTTCATTTTAACGCCCACTCTATTTCATCTATTATCTTCTGTCCACACCAAGGACAGTAATCAAAGTTTAATGTCTCCATAGAATATTGATTATCCATAATCATTTGAAACTGAGCATACCCATTTTTCACTGTTACATTGTGTTTTAATTGCTTCTTCATCTCTTTACAACAAGGTTTATCTATAGAATAATATTTAGATTTACTCTCTTTCTCAATCACTTTCATTTTTTCACCTACAAGTTAAACTCATAAATACCAGCGTTATTATTAATATAACTGCCAGTATTATTATTTCCACCTTATATATCCACTCTTTGTTCTTCATTTTAATAAAAATACTCAGAAACTGGATAAGGACCCATTATGAATTCTGCCCCACAAAAACACTTTGGGCATCTTTTTGGAGAGAATTCATTTAATGGGAAAAATTCCTCACATTTTTTGCAATAATATTGCTTTCTCATCTATTTTGGAGATCCGGTTGAAGGGATTAAACAAACATACCTAAATGATGTTGCATTAATTCCAAGAGATGCCAAGAAACTCTTAAATTTTGGTTGTAATTTTTCTAACATTCCAAATTTTGGTTCATCAAATTTAATTATTAACGTTCCACAATATGGGGGAGGTGTAATTGGTAAATAGTACAAATCAAAACCATTGACATCTATTCCGGCATTTGCTATAAATTCTTTAATCTTTGGTAAAAATAATTTAACTTCTTTTTCACTTATAAAATCAATAAAAACTGCTTCTTTCATTTTTTATTCCTCTCTAATAACATCTAAGTAACATCTTGGTCGAATCCCTTTTTAGGCACGTTAAACTTACCAGTTGCTCCGGCCATTTCTAATCCAAACTCTGTAATTGCCTGCATCAAGGCAAGTAATTCTGCTGTTGATAACTTTCCTAAATAATTTCTAAAATACTCTTTATCTTTTACTTTTCCTAACATTCTTGCTCCTTCGCTTCAGATATTTGTTTCTTCCAACTATTATACATCCTCATACGAATAATTTCGTTTTCTTCCATAAGAAGAACATCGTAAATTGCCTTTGGAATTTCTATCATAGGAATAAAGGTTTTTCCATAAACTGGTAAAAAAGAATCCGATGATTTATCATATCTTAAATAACCATACTCACAGTTACATATTTTGCTTCCATAAGCTAATCTATCAACTTTATCTTTTCTTATTTGTGTTTCTGTATTTATAGAACCGCAATTCTCACAAAAATAATATTTTTCTTTATCTTTATTAAATAGATTCATTTTTTCTTTTCTCTCTTGGATTTAGCTTGTCTACATAGCATCCAACTCTCGTACCAGCAGTTGATTGTATCATTAAATACATCGCAATCAACAGATCTATTGTGTAGGCACTTCGGTTTTCTTGGTTTTTCCATCCTTTTTCTCCTTTTTCTTCTTAATCGGTTCTTTTGTAACAGATCTATAATTAACATCCAAGGGTGTCATATGCTTATCACTACATTTATACCATATAGTGATTTTTCCATCTTTTCTATTTGCTGTAGATGTATGATGATAGAACGCTTTATATCCACACCAACAATCAATTTCTTTCTCTTCTTTCATGCTTCCTCTTCATAATAGTATAAAATGTAAAGAATACAATTCATTTCACCGGGACATTTCATATGACAATCTGTTAACCAACAGGAATCTTTATCCTTAAAATTACACTTCTCTATCATATTTTCACCAATTTGGAGAGGGATTTTACTCCCTCGTTTTATTTTTTCTTCTGTTTTTGCTTTTTCTCTTCTTTGCTTTTCTTTTTATCTTTATTTTTTGCCATTTTTATTTCCTATTTATTACATTAAAACATATTAAATAAATCTAAGGGGAAATTTCTTGTGGGAATATTTCTGTAGTTATATCTGAACCATCCCACGCTTCAACTAACCAATAGATTTTCTTAATTCCTTGGGGTGATGAATACTGAAATGTATGAGTTGCTGTATATTGTCCATCTTTACCAAAGAAAACTGCTACCTCGTGCCAAGGTCCAGATGATGTTCCTTCGCAATAGTAGAATGTAGTTCTCATTGTCTCATCTTCCGGGTCATCTACTGCAACTGTTATTGTATATGTATATTTACAATAATTGCATATAATTGGGACGATTCCTGCATAATTTCCACCCATATTTACTAATTTTATTGTAGGAGGTTGATTAATAGGAGCATCTAAACCATTAATTCCTGGTTCTCCAGTTGCACCTATTGCTCCAGTTGCTCCTTTTGGACCAGTTGGACCAGTTAAACCAGTATCTCCTTTTGGTCCTTCCTCTCGATTTAATCCTACTGCTACGCAGGATATCATTATTGCAACTATCGCTACAATAATTGCTGCTGTTGATAAAATTTTATCCATTCTTTTTCTCCTTTTATAACATCAAAACATTTTTTTATATTTATTTTTTAGCAAGTCCTAACATAGTTTTATTATGTTGTTTTGCTGCCTTAATTGTTTGTATTTCTCGATCGTCTTTTTCATACTTATTATACATTTCTACTATCCAATCTTTTAATTTTAATTGTGAGAAGTCCTTTGGAAATTCTACATTTGGTCTATTAATCCAAACAGGAACTTTCTCTAGTCCTGGAATTGTTTCCATTCCGTGAAAGTGACCCGTATATTTTTGACCATTAACTTCCTCTCCCAGAGCTTCATTATGGTCCGCAAAACAAATGATGAGTTCACGACCTCCACAAATTTCATTAAGACCTCTGAGCGTTTCTGCTGCATAATAAACTCCTTTCATATACAAATCTCGTAATTTTTGTGGGTCATTTTCAGCTAATCTAGCCATTACCATAGACCCATCTTTAATTTCTGGAGATTCTACTGCTCCCATAGAGTCATAAATACTAAAGTTTCCGTGTGTAATAAATGACCAAGCAAATATCATATCCCACCAATCATTAGTATTCATACTCCATTTTCTAGCTACGTATCTCCAGATATCAACATCCCAATTAGATACGGCGTTCCATTTAATTGGGGGCATAAATATCATTTGCTTTCTTCTACTTGGTGGTAGAGGACAACATTGAGTTTCTGGACCTATTAATCTTGATATTGTTACATAACTATCAAAGTGGTCAAATAATGTATCTCCTACCTTAAATGGATCTATTCCAGTTGTAAAAGATTCATCGTTTCTTGGAATACCAAGTTCTTCTGGAGACTTACCTGTAATTATAGCAGGTAAGATTGGTCCTGTAAAACCATCTATAGAAGGAATACTAGTCCAAGATTCCTCTCCAAGAATTCCCTTGAGAGGTTCTACCGCATCTAAACGAAGTGAGTCCCAGCAAATTAGCAGCATTTTTGTTTGTATTTCTTAAGTAACTTTAGAACTTCCTCGTCTTCAAACTTTGCGAGTTCAATTAAAGTTAACTTAATAACTTCTTTTACATCCCCAATGTTTAGGGTGTGTTTCTTTCCCTCTGCGAGGGTGATTGTTTTTGCGATTGTATTTTGATTAATTCCCATAATTTCTCCTATATATTAAAAACTTTTGGTCCAGAAGATTTTTTCCAGATTCTCCTAAACCACACATCCCGAATCTTATTCTTAACATACCTATTATGATAAGGATAGTCCTCGGTTACATCTTTACTATTAAATATCTGTTCTAATGCCACTAGAACTCCTGGACTTCTACTCATTCCAGCATCACAACTTATGAAGATATCTTTATCTATATTCTCTATAACAAAATCTAATATTTGTTTTGCTTGGTTTTCTGTCATTGCTTCGTATTGTTTATCTTTTAGACCAAATCCATTCTCCACATCATCGAATTTAATTTGTAGAACTCCTGTCCATTTTTGACTTAATGTAGGAAATTCCGAGTTTGGAGATGTTATGATTATTAACACGCTATTTGGTCTCGGTTCTAATCCTGATACCTGGCTTCTATCAAATGCTTTTATTAAATTCATACATACCACATTCTTTTATTCCCATTCATCTATTACTTCATCTGGTCTTATTTTTTTCTTTATTTTAAAGTACATTAATCCACATTTACTACAATAATTACAATCTATAAATGTAGTTTCAACTAATTTCGTCTTGCAACATTTACTTAATCCCATAGTTTTACCTCAAAGCATAATAAAGAAAACTATAAATACTACTATAAGTACAATAATACTTATTATACTTTCAAATATTTCACTTACCATTGTCATGATCTATCCACCTTGCCTTACAATCTACGCCACCGCATATTGGACAAAACAAATAAGTCATGTCTGGAACATATTCATCCGATTCTAATTTTATCTTAAAATCTATGCAACAAACGGGGCAAGTTATTTCTGCAAATCTACTTTGCATCTTTATCATCACCTGACAATACATCTTCTACAAATTTTATCCATTGTTTTCCAACAACATTCCATGCAACATTTTGTTTAGTCCATTCTTCGGCGTTCTTTCCGTGTTGTTTAACAAGGTCTCTATTATAGTAATATTTATTCATTACATTTGCCATATCATCGACATCCACTAATGATCTACGAACTGCTGCTACATCCATCATTTGCCAATGTAGATCAAGAACTTTTAATAATGATCCCCTTGGTGATGGTTCTCCTTCCATAATAAGTTCTCGGCTTGTTGTATAATCACAACCTAAAGATGGAATTCCGCAAGCAAACCCTTCTATATGTGTAAGACCAAATCCTTCTCCACCTGTTGCATTAAGGTTTAAATCCCACATATTATAGATATTTGCTACTTGTTTTCTACCAATTCCGACTGGAGCTGGTTGAATCATTTTATTACCTAATCCATATTGTTGAACAAAGTATTCCAAGGGCCATCCGAATTCATCGTTCCAATCCATCTGCATGTGGAGGGCTACGTCCTTTTTATCCTTTGCAAACTTTGCAAATGCCATCATAGTTCTAACTGGTTGTTTTCTAGGTTGGTTCCTATTAAGATTTCCTACTATAAATTTATCTCCTAACTCTTTTGGTTTATTATTTAATGGTTTAAATATTTCTGTATCGACTCCGTGATAAATCCAAGGAACGTTCATTCCAAACCATTGTTTAAATACCCACTGACCATACTTACTCATAGCAACTACATTATCGGCCATTCTATAGATATGTTCCCACTGAGGCATTGGAGGATCTCCATCTTGTGGGGCGTATTGAATCCATTTTGTTGTTCTTGGGAATTTCTCCTTGAATTTCTGCATTTGCCCTTTAAGTTGATTAATTAATGCTTCCTCTGAAACATATTCCTTCGAGGGTAAATCTACCGCATTTAAATTAATTGTATTTGGACACATAATTCCAGGAATATGTTGAACCATTTGAATATCATTGACTGTTAGGAGAATTTCTGGTTCTAAGTTATCCAATATTCTTGGGAGACTTCTTTGACCGCAATCCCATCGATCACGACCTCGGGGTTGGTTTGCATGTTGATGAATAGTTCTATCAATTCCATGCATATTAACTTTAACTTTTTCATCTTGGAAGCTTTGTAGCCCTAAACAATGAACTTCAAACTTCTCAGCTAGAGACCAGGCAATTCCTGCAAGGTCATTAGCAAATCCTGTCGGCCCCTGAAGACTGTCACCTACTAACATTACTTTTTCTTTAACCATTTATTCTCCTAAGATTTCTTTAAAATAAGACACATATTGAGGAGTCAAATTTTCCCACGAATAAGGTGTTGGATCTGGAACTTTAGTCAAATCTCCTTCTCTAAATACTTTGAAAATATCTTCAATAAATTCCTTCGGTGGATTTCTACCCTTTTCAATCCCAGGAATTTTAGCTGCTTCTTCGTAATGTGGAACAGATTTAACTATAAGTTTTCTGCGAGCACCTATAATATCCATTGCAATCCCAGATGTTCCACCTGGTCCATTTGAATTATTCCAAGAGAATAGTAAATCGCAGCATTGAATTTTTTCATTCATACATTCATCTTTTACAAAGTCTATATCAATTTTAAATTGTTTTTCTCTACCGTATTCTTTTACTGCATCTTTTAATAAACTTAATGCTGAAAAATCTCCACCTTTCCAAAAAGAAGTAATAAAATAAACGAACTCGTCATCTTTTAATTTCTCTAATATTGGTCTAATTAATACTGGAAGTTCCTTACCTGTTCCAGCTATGAATCCAGCGGTTCCAAGGACTTTTTTATCCATAGGAATTCCATATTTCTTACGCATCGCTTCCTTTCCTTTCTCTGGATATACTAATGCTGGGTGTAATATAACTTTATAGTTCCAGGGATCTCCAACTATTTGATTCTTTGAATGGAAGATAAAACCATCAACCATTGGATAAAATTGTGGAAGATACCCTGTGTGATGGGCTGTAATAACTATAGGTTGAGAATATTTTTGGAGGAACCACTGTAATTTGTCCGGTTGCATTAATCCCGGTTCATATTGTAAACTTATTAAATCAACTTTTTCCCTAATCTTATCTACAAAGGGAACAGCTTGTATTCCCTCTATTTTATTAAGGGAATTAACTAATCTATCTGTATAGGTCCAGATTCCGCATCTGTCTCCCATACTAGCACATTGTACACCGATTTTCATTTAATGACTCCTATTATTCTAATTCATTGTAACATTTAATACAAATTGGTCTTCCATTATATCTCAATTGTTTCATCTCTCTTTTATTGGTTATTTTCATCTTTCCAAAATATTTATCCAGGGGAAAGTTTCTTGTTGTGCTCCAAATATAAAAGATTGTTCTTATTCCACAAATACTACAATTGTTCGACATATTTT
>CAYGVZ010000045.1:0-13598 GCA_964353475.1 uncultured Pirellulales bacterium
GGTAGTTCTGAACTACACCGGGCTTAAACCGTGAGGATTTTTCGCGTATATGAAAACGAGGCCGAGACATAATGGTTCCGTATTTCTGATAGTCGTGTTTGCAGTTGCACTGATGGCGACGATTACCATCGGCATACTCGAGATGAGCACCGAGGAACTGATGCTGATGCAAAACCAGCTCTACCTGGCGCAGGCGCTTACGACCGCCGAGGCGGGGCTTAATGATGCGTTTGCACAGATACGGGCGAGTTCGAGCTGGACGACGGGCTTTACAAACAAGACATTCGGCGCTGATACATACACTGTTACGGTCGCTGGCACGCTGCCCAACCGGACTATCACATCGACTGCGACTACGTCACAGGGATATGTGGGCAGGGTACAGGCCAATGTTACTATCGGCACCACCAGCCCTTATATCATACGGGTCGATAATCTGAGGATAAACGAATGAAGTTTGGCGACAAGACAGCGATTGGAGTGGATATTTCCGAGAACGGCATCCGTATGGTTGTCCTGAGGCGCGGCAAGGCCGGTGTGGAGCTGGTCAGGTCGGCAGGCGTGCAAATGCCGGAGGAGGCCATTAAGAACGGCAACATCGAAGATGCTGCGCTTCTGACAAAAGCGCTGCGCATTCTGAAAAGGCGGTGTCGAATACGGACCGGGCGCACGGCGGCGGCATTGTTCGGCAAGCCGGCAATTACGCAGATGATTGATATGCCCAAGCAAGTGCCGGGCAACATCAGGCAGTACGTTCAGAGCGAGGTCAAGCAGTACATCGCGGTGCCGGGCAAGGACATCGTCATGGATTTTTGCGCAGTCGCCGGCGCAAAACGTGCAGCCGACAAACGGGTGCTGGCCGTGATCACGGACAGTCGTAAAATGACCAAGCTTGTCAAGTGTTGTTCGGCGGCAGGTCTTGATGTCGAAGTGATTGAGCCGCCTCTGCTGGCCTATACCAGAGCCGTTCACGCCGAGAAGGTTGCCGGCAGAAGCGGCGTCAATGTACTTATCGCAATGTTGCGCGGCTCGACGTTTATGCTCGGCGTGTTTAGGAATCAGATAATGGACTTTGTCAGGGCAAAAGACGTCGCCGCGGACGTGACGGGGCCGGATGGGATAAGTAACTGGCTGGCCGACGAGATTGTCCAGGTCGTCCAATTCTACGACATCGAAGTTCTCGGGGACTCAGGCAAGTGGGAAATGACCGTCTTCATTGATTTTAAATCGCTTCCGCAGGGGCTTGAAGAGCGGATAAAGTCCAAGTGCCCCAAGGCAGTTGTACACGTGCAAACGACGGACAATGCTTATCTGGATATGCCGGCGCAGCCCCATCGGGTCGCGGGCGGCCAGACCCCATCGCCAGTTGCTGTAGGGCTGGCAATGCGGATGCTCGATACAGACCCGACAGGGATGAAGGTAAATGTAATGCCGGGCAAGCTCGTCAAACTCAAGGCGGTCAAAACCGACGTTCTTGTCGCCGCCAACATCGCAGCAGCGATAATGCTGCTGCTGATACTGGCTGTGGCGGTGCCTGCGCGGATGACGGAAAAAATGAGCCGCGAGGTTGCGCAAAAGCAACAGACCCTGGCCGACCAGGACATCCACGGTATGCTTGCGGAGCAAAAGGCCCTCGAGAAACTGCTTCAGTATCAATCGGAGGTTCTTGGCCGAATTGCCGGGATTTCCCAGGCACACCGCGGAATCGACTGGGCAAGCGTGCTTGAGGATATCGGCAGGAAGACGCCGAAGAACATCTGCATAACGAACATTGAGAGCAAAGACATGCCCAAGATTACGGTCGAGGGGCTGGCATCCTCGAACGAGGCGGTACAGGGTTTCATAAAGGCGCTCAGGAAGTCGAAGCACATACGCTCGGCCTCGCTGGTGGAAGCGGAAAAATACGACCAGGCAAGCGGGATTGTGAAGTATGAAATCAGTTGCAGCATTGCCTCTGCAAAGGGGAGCGGCTTGAATGGTAACTGACGCGATACTCAAGGTGAATCGGTCGTCGAGGGCCGCCTTTCTGGCAGCGCTTGTGCTGATTGCGGCGGCGGGGTTGTACCGCTGGATTTTTGCGCCGTTTAATTCCCGGCTCTTTGCCGTACAGCAGAGCAGGGACGTAACAGAAAATCGGGCGCGCAGGGCCGGGATAATCACAGCGACGGTGGAAGCGGCGACCAGGAAGGTGCAGGAGCAGCAGGAGCGTATTGACGGGCTTCGCGAGACGCTGTTTACGCCCGGTGAGCTGACCGATATGCTCACGATTGTTCAGAGTATGGCCGCGAAGACCGGCTGTGTGATTCGTTCATTCACGTTTGTTCCACAGCAGCGAGGCGACGGCTCACAGGAAGGGGCGTACGCCGTGCCGATTAACTCAAAGAAGGCAAACATCAGCGTAGTTGGCGGATACTCCACGATTGTCGCGATGCTGAACGAGGTATGTAATTATCCAAAAAAAATCTGGATTGATTCTTTGCGGGTATATCCGGTGGAAGCCAATCTTTCCCGGCTTAGATGTGACGTTTCGATAACGATTTATTCGATAGGTGACTTGGAGGCCGCCTTCAATGAATAAGCTCAATTACACAAAAGCGATGGTCTTGTGCTGGTTGATACCGGCTGCCGCAGCCGTTCTTGTTGCTGCGGAGCCGCAGGTATCCACAGGCCCGGCAGGTACGGACGGCCCGTTACAACAGTCAGACAGGGCAAACCCCTTTGAGAACATCCTGACGCAGATGATTTCCGAACAGAAGGATGCGCCTGGGTCAGGCGATCGGGCCGAATCGCTCGCTGCGCCGCCGCTGCATTTACAGACGGTCATTCTCAAATTCCTCAGGGCGAAAAACCTCAAGACGGCTCTGGACAGAATGTCCTCGCCGTACGGAGGCATTGCCGTGGACGAGGGTACAAACTCGCTGATTATCTGCGACTCCGAAGAAAACCTCGAGAAGATACTGGTCGAGGTCAGGAAGGCCGACCAGACGCCCAAGCAGATTATGATTGAGGTAGTAATTGTGGATGTGCTGCTGAAGGACGACACCGAAATCGGGGTGGATTGGGATATTCTTTCAAACGAACGATATAACCTGGCTTATCGGCAGGGAATGATTTATCCCAACCGCCTCAGGTCCACAGTGGAGAACGCCACCACCATAGGCGACGCCTCTGCATTTATGACAACCGGTCTTGGCGGCGAGGTGTCCGTGATAAGCGGCACGATACGCAACGTGGTCAATCTTCTCCAGGAGAAGAGGCAGACGGAGATACTGGCAAGTCCTCGCGTGCTTGTCGTCAGCGGGCAGCAGGCGGAGATAAAGACGGTTGAGGAGATACCGTATCAGGAAAGGACCGACACATCGGGTGGGGGGCAGCTCACTTCGACCCAGTTTAAAGAGGTCGGTGTCCGGCTGCTGGTAAAGGCGGTCCTTACCGAAGACGGCAAAATCCTGATCGAGATCAAACCCAAGCAGAGCGTAAATACGGGCGTCTCGATATCCGATGTCCCGGTTGTAGATACGCGAGAGGCAAGCACAACGCTGCTTATAGAAGACGGAAAGGTGGTCGTGGTGGGCGGGCTGCGGCGGAAGGAGACCAAGCACACCAAGTATCAGGTGCCCCTGCTCGGTGACATACCCCTTATAGGGCTGCTGTTCTCCGACGACAGGATAGTGGTGGAGAATTCAGAGCTGCTTGTACTGCTCTCGCCCCACATCGAAAAAGACGAGCCGATTGGCGATGATGCTATGGCGAAGTTCAGGGAGATTACAGGCAGGCCGCTGCTGTCTATGCCCGCCGACGCCAACGGCGCTTTCGGGCAATCTTACGACTGATTTCACTACGCGACTTTCGGTTGTTTTGCTAATGGGCGCGTTTGGTAAGGTCGATACGGAATAGTGTCTCCGGGGCCGGGCGGCCTCGGAGATTTAGTCACACTCTTTTAAGGAGAGACATAAATGTTCGGATTGTTTAAGTCAAAGAAGCAGTCAACTCGCGCAAAGATTCTTGTTGTTGATGATGAGCAGGACTTTGTGATTACGATTCAACATCATCTCGAGTGGGCACAATACGAAGTTGTTACCGCCGTCAACGGCAAAGAAGGGCTTGAAAAGGCCGCGAGCGAAAAGCCGGACCTTATTCTGCTTGATACCAATATGCCGGTTATGAACGGCCACGAGACGCTCGAGCAGCTCGGCAAGAACCCCGACCTGAGCAAAATACCGGTGATTATGGTTACCGCCGCCTGTGAGATGGATGATATTGCCGCTGCTTCATCTTACGGCATAGCGGATTACATCGCCAAGCCGTTTGATTTCAGCGATTTGAAGGAAAAAATTTCCGCCGCGATTGAGGGTAAGAAAGCGGCCAGCAGCGTGTAGGTGCGTCATCGTACATCGTTTATTCACGCGGCAGCGATGTGAGCTATTTTGTCTGACTGCCGGCAGCCGCTGGAGCGGGTTCGGATTGCTTGACCGGGGACGATATAGGCAGCAGGAAATGAAACGTTGTCCCCTTCCCGAATTCTGATTCGGCCCAGATTCGCCCACCGTGCTTTTCCACTATTTCCTTTGAGATTGCAAGCCCAAGGCCGGTGCCGCCCGTCTTTCGACCGCCGGCGGTCGCCAGTTGTTCAAACTGTCTGAACAATCGCGGCATATCCTCCTGCTTAATGCCGGGGCCTGTATCGGCGACTGAGACCTTGACTGCGTTCTCAATCTTGCGGGTGGAAATTGTTATACCGCCCTTCTCCGTGAACTTCATCGAATTGCTGACGAGATTCGTCAGAACCTGGACGATTTTGTCATTGTCGCAGTCGATACGCGGCACGCTGTCATCGAGAGCAAGGTTCAGCTCGATGCCCTTCTTTTGCACAGTCGCTGCCATTGTCTTGTAAATGCCCTCGATAATCTCGTTTATGTTGTTGTTCTGCATACGGAACGTGGCTTTGCCGGAGTTGAGCTTCTGGAAGTCGAGAACATCGTTGATAAGGCGTGCGAGCCGGTCTATGTTCCTTTGCGCCATCTCCAGCATCTCTCGCTGCTTGGGGTTGATTTTGCCGGCGGCGCCATCGAGGACAATCGCAATATCTTCCTTGATTATGGTCATCGGCGTACGCAGCTCGTGCGAGACCGTGGAGATAAACCGCGACTTTATCTCCACCGCCGCTTTCAGTTTTTCCTCCGCCTCTTTTCTCTGTGTGATGTCCTCCTTAACTGCGACAAAATGAGTTACGGCCCCCTCGGTGTTTCTAATCGGGGAGATGTAAGCAAACTCCCAGTAGAGGTCGCCGTTTTTCTTTTTGTTGTGGAACTCGCCGCGCCATTCTTTTCCGGAGGTAATGGCACCCCAGAGGTCCTTGTAAAACTCCGGCGGCTTTTCGCCTGACTTAAATATACGAGGGGTCTTGCCCATAACCTCTTCAGGCGAATAGCCGGTAATCTGCGTGCATCGCGGGTTCACGTATTCAATATTGCCGTTGAGGTCGGTTATGACGACCGAAGCCGGGCTTTGTTCGACCGCGCGAGACAGTTTCCTGATTTGGTCTTCTGATTTTTTTCGTTCGGTTATGTCTCTGATTACGCCGATGGAGCCGGTTACTCGTCCATCTGTGTCCTTGAGAACGCTCAATGAGACGTCGACGTCGATTACCTGGCCGTTCTTCCTTGTCATTCGCGTTTCGAGGTGATGCTGCATCCCTTTTTGTCGCACATCGTGGGTCCTTATTTTCTCCCACTCTCCTTCAGGATAGAGCGACTTTACCGGCTTGAGGTATAAATCCTCCTTGTTCATTGTGAGCAGGTCTTCGGTGAACCTGTTCCAGGAGACCAGCCGTTCCTGGTCGTCTGCCATAGTAATGGCCACGGCTGAGTTCTCAAAAATTGTGCGGTATCTCTCTTCCGCCAACTGCAGTTCGCGCTCGGCCTTTCTGCGCTCAGTGATGTCTTCGTAGGTGCCGAGTATCCCGACCACGTTTCCCTTTGAGTCGTGCAGCGGCACCTTGTTTGTTTCCACCCAGGCCTGCTTGCCGTCCGCCTGGAGCTGCGGCTCGATTATGTGGTATTCGGGCGCATCGTTATTCATTACGCGCTGGTCAACCTCACGGAAGGCGTCGGCTTCCTCTTTTCTCCACGAGAAGTCATAATCCGTCTTGCCCGCCACCTGTTCGGGCGAGTCGAGGCCTGCATCTCTGGCAAAGTTTGGATTACATCCGAGGTACGCCAGATTACGGTCTTTCCAGAATACCGCCTGCGGAATGCTGTTCATCACCAATTGAAGCATCTGCTGCGATTCGCGCAGCTTTTCTCCGACCTTCCTGCGCTCGATGGCGTACAGGACCGTTCTTGCAAGGAAGCTTTCCATTGTCGGTCCTTTGACAAGGTAGTCCGCAGCGCCGCTTTTTATCGCAGCAAGTCCCGTCTGCTCGTCCTCGAGACCTGTGAGCACGACGATTGGAATGTTGGGATTGGCCTGGCTTACCTTTTGAACACCTTCTATGCCGGCGCTATCGGGAAGTCCCAAATCCAGCAGGACGATGTCGTACTCGGCTTTCTTGAGATGCTCGATTCCCTCCGCCAGCGTGCCTGCTGATTCGATGCTGAACGTGGCCTGCTGCGTGGATTTTGTCAGAGCGCGTTTGGCGAGGCGGACGTCAATATCGTCGTCGTCAATCTGCAATACTCTTATTTCTTCTGCCATCTGGCGGCACCGTTTCTCTGTGGATTCAAGAAAACGTCTGTACCTGTGATGCAATCGTCAGCGGATGCCAAATCAGTCCTCTGAAAAGAAGGCATTCTGCCAAAAGAGATGGCGGCAACACCCGTGTGCTTTATCGGCAGATTCAGGCGGTCGTTTCACGAGAAATGTTTTTTATAGGACGTTCAGCCGGGAGTTGGGCCGTCAATCTGGAGCTTGGGCAGATGGCGGATTCAACGGTTTCGTCTTCGTCCCGTGCGCCACTTGTCCATCAGTTGTATGAAGGACGCGAAGAGGTATTGGGAATCGTGCGGGCCGGGCGAGGCCTCAGGATGGTATTGAACGCAGAAGGCGCTGAGACGTTTGCAGCGGAAACCTTCTAATGTATTATCGTTGAGATTTATGTGCGTCAGCTCGACATCCTTGCGCGCAAGTGAGTTTATGTCCACGCAGAAGCCGTGATTCTGGGACGTTATTTCGACCCTGCCCGTATCGAGGTTCTTTACGGGATGGTTGGCGCCCCTGTGTCCGAATTTGAGCTTGTAGGTCTTGCCGCCCAGGGCAAGCGCCAGAATCTGATGGCCCAGGCAGATTCCAAATATGGGTACCTTGCCCAGTAGGTCGTGTACCGACTTGATTGCGTAGTCCACCGCCGCGGGGTCGCCTGGGCCGTTGCTCAGGAATACGCCGTCCGGCTTGCGCGACAGGGTTTCTTTCGCGGTTGTCTGGGCAGGCACTACGCGCACGCGGCAGTTGTGCGAGTGAAGCAATCGCAGTATGTTGTGTTTGACGCCGAAATCATAAGCAACGACGTTGTATCGGCCGGCGCCCTTTGCGGCAGATTGGCTGAAGATATCAACAACGCCCTTGTCCCAGTCGTAGGGCTTGCTGCTTGTAACGTCCCTGACGATGTCTCTGCCCACCAGGCCGGGATATTCAGCCAGCTTTTTCTTAAGCGCCGCGGGCCGCAGTTCCGTGGAAGATATTATGCCCCGCATCGCACCTCGGTCGCGGATGTGTTTTACAAGCCGGCGAGTGTCGATGCCCTCGAGGCCGACGATTTTGTTGGACTTGAGGTATCCGCCAAGAGAGCCGCTGCTTCGCCAGTTGCTCGGATAACTGCAACCTTCTTTTACGATAAGGCCCCGGGCGAAAATCCGCCGCGATTCGCGATCGTCTGTGTTAACGCCATAGTTGCCTATCAAGGGGTACGTCATTGTGATTATCTGCTCGTAATATGATGGGTCCGTCAATATCTCCTGGTAGCCCGTCATACTCGTATTGAAGACGACCTCGCCGCACTGCTGGCCTTTGGCCCCGAAACCGGTGCCTTCAAAAACCGTTCCATCTTCCAGTAAGAGAACTGCTTTCACCGCCTGATACCTCTCATCTGTACCACGACTGAATGGGCTTTACGCCGATTTTTTCTTTTTTCATCGCCTCGATTGCTTTGACGACCGCTATCGCGCCCCTGATTGTTGTTACGTATGGTATCTGCTTGTCGAGTGCGCTGCGCCTTATGACAAACGAATCGGCAATCGCGTGCTTGCCAACGGTTGTGTTTATAATCAAGTCAACTTTCCTGTTTATGATAGCATCGACGATGTTCGGCCTGCCTTCGTTAATCCTCAGCACGAATTCCGACGGGATGTTGTTTTTTATCAGCTCAATGCACGTGCCCTTTGTGGCCAGAATCCTGAAACCCATCTCGTGCATTTTGCGTGCGACCAGCGTGGCGCGTTTCTTGTCCGCGTCCTTTACGCTGATGAACACATTTCCGCCCGTCGGCAAACTGTTGCCCGCCGCTATTTGCGACTTGGCGTAAGCAATGCCGAAATCGCGAGATATGCCCATTACCTCGCCGGTTGAGAGCATCTCGGGGCCGAGAATCGTGTCTATCCCGGGGAATTTGAGGAAGGGGAATACCGCCTCTTTGACCGCGAAATAGCCGCGAGACGCCTCTTCCGCAAAGCCCAGTTCTTTCAGCGTCATCCCGACCATAACTTTCGCTGCGATTTTTGCAAGAGGTACGCCGATGGCCTTGCTCACAAACGGCACTGTCCGCGATGCGCGAGGATTGACTTCCAGTATGTAAATCCGGTCGTTTTTCACCGCGTACTGGACGTTCATAAGTCCCTTTACTTTAAGCTCCAGCGCGAGCAGAACGGTTTGCCGTTTTATCTCATCGACTACTTTCCTGTTTAACGATGACGGCGGCAGTGAACAAGCGCTATCGCCGGAATGTACCCCTGCCTCCTCTATGTGCTCCATCACGCCGCCTATCACGACTGTTTTCCCGTCGCTTACCGCATCGACGTCCACCTCAGTTGCATCGTCGATGAACTTGTCAATCAGTATCGGGTGGTCTCCCGATACCTCGATTGCCTCATCAACGCACGCCCTGAGCGAATCCTCGTCGTAAACGGTCTCCATAGCCCGTCCGCCCAGCACAAAAGAGGGGCGAATCAGGAGTGGATAGCCCAGGCGTCCGGCAATCTTGAGCGTTTCTTCGTAAGACATCGCAGTACCTGACTGCGGCTGGCAAAGTCCCAGTTTCTTTACGAGGCGGTTGAACCGTTTGCGGTCTTCGGCGATGTCAATGCTGTCCGGCGACGTTCCAATTATGGGGACGCCTGCTTTTTCAAGCGGCCAGGCGAGCTTCAGCGGCGTCTGCCCGCCGAACTGCACTATGACGCCGTCGGGTTTTTCCTTGTCCACAATCGACATTACGTCCTCGAACGTGAGCGGCTCAAAATACAGCCGGTCCGATGTGTCGTAGTCCGTGCTGACCGTTTCAGGGTTGCAGTTGACCATAATCGACTCGATGCCGACTTCCTTGAGCGCATAGGCCGCGTGGACGCAGCAGTAATCGAACTCAATCCCCTGCCCGATTCGATTAGGCCCCCCGCCCAAAATCATAACTTTCTTTTTCTTTGTCGGGTTTGCCTCGCACTCGCTTTCATACGTCGAGTACAGGTAAGGCGTCATCGCCTCAAACTCCGCGCCGCACGTATCCACCCTTTTATAGACGCAGTTGACGCCGAACCTCTGTCGCTGTCGGCGCAGTTGCTCTTCCGGCATCCCAAGCAGCGACGCGAGGTATTTGTCGCTGAAGCCGTACTCCTTGGCCCTGCGCATCAGCGAGTCGTTCATTTTCGCAGGCCCGGCCGTGCGTATCTGTTCCCCGAGTTCCACGATTTCCTTTATGTTGTTGAGAAACCACGGGTCGATTTTAGTGAGGGCGTAAATTTCTCCGACGCTGATGTTTCTGCGCAGGGCCTCGGCCACGTACCAGAGCCGGTCCCAGCAGGTCTTTCGCAGCTTGTCTTTCAACTGGTGCGCCGTCATCTCGCCCTTGATGTGCCGATTATCCAGCGAGTAGCGGTCGATTTCGAGCGAACGTATCGCTTTTTGAAAGGCCTCCTTGAACGTCCTGCCGATTGCCATTGCCTCACCGACTGATTTCATCTGGATGGTCAGGTCCGGATTCGTGCCGGGAAATTTCTCAAAGGTAAAACGAGGCCATTTCACAACGCAGTAGTCAATCGTCGGCTCAAAGCACGCACAGGTCTTCTTTGTTATGTCGTTTGGAATTTCATCGAGCGTGTAGCCGACCGCCAGGAGCGAGGCGATTTTTGCGATTGGGAAACCAGTTGCCTTCGACGCCAGCGCCGAGCTGCGAGACACGCGGGGGTTCATTTCTATCACATAAAGCTTGCCGTTGTCGGGATTGACGGCGAATTGTATATTTGACCCGCCCGTCTCGACACCTATTGCGCGGATAATCTTGACCGCCGCATCGCGCATAATCTGGTACTCTTTGTCCGTCAGCGTCTGGGCAGGCGCGACCGTTACGCTGTCGCCGGTGTGAATCCCCATCGGGTCGAGGTTCTCAATGGGACAAACGATGACAACGTTGTCCTTGCGGTCTCGCATCACCTCAAGTTCAAATTCCTTCCACCCGATGACGGATTCTTCGATAAGCGCTTCGTGCCTGGGGCTGAGATTGAGTCCCCAGTTCACGTATGTTTCGTACTCCTCTTTGTTGTATGCGATGTTGCCGCCGGTGCCGCCGAGGGTGTAAGAGGGACGAATAATCGCTGGCAGCCCGACGTATTCAAGAACGTCCCTTGCCTGCTCCCAGCTCTGCACATAACTGCTCTTTGGCACTTCAAGCCCGCAGTCCAGGATTGTTTTTTTGAAGAGGTCTCTTTCCTCGGCCTTGCGGATTGATTTGAGGTCTGCGCCAAGCAGGCGGACGTTGTATTTTTTCAGTGTGCCTCGCTCGGCCAGCGCCACCGCGGCATTCAGGCCTGTCTGTCCGCCGAGGGTCGGCAGCAAGCTGTCGGGCCGCTCTTTTTGAATGATTTTTTCGATTATCTCAGGTGTTATCGGCTCGATATAAGTCCGGTCTGCAAACTCAGGGTCGGTCATTATCGTTGCGGGATTGCTGTTTACCAGTATGACCTTGTACCCTTCACGCCTGAGCACCTTGCACGCCTGCGCGCCGGAATAATCGAACTCACAGCCCTGCCCGATGACTATCGGGCCGGACCCTATAATCAGAATCTTGTGTATGTCCTTACGCCTGGGCAAGGTATATCCTTTGTATCGTGCCGCGACAAAATTCGTGGTCTTTTACAGGCCGGCGGTTCTTCTGTCAATGACTATCCTTCAGCCAATTGTCGATTGCCGCGGCGGCTTCTCTTGCGCCGGCTATTGCGCGAACCACCAGCGATGCGCCGCTGACGGTATCGCCCGCCGCGAATACGCCCGCGGCGCTGGTTTGATAATTGTTGGCCGCGATGTTGCCCTGTGAATCCAATCGCAGTCCCAGGTCTTTTACGAGGCCTTCATGCGCAACGTGCAGGAAGCCCATTGCCAGAAGGACGAGGTCTGCTTCGATGACAAAATCGGTCCCCGGCAGCTCTTTTATTTTCCAGTCATCCGCTTTGCGAATCCACTCGACTTCGCAGCCGTGCAATTGCCTGACTTTCGTG
This sequence comes from uncultured Pirellulales bacterium, assembly GCA_964353475.1. Classification (GTDB taxonomy): domain Bacteria; phylum Planctomycetota; class Phycisphaerae; order Sedimentisphaerales; family Anaerobacaceae; genus CAYGVZ01. The sequence continues at coordinate 11,694 of CAYGVZ010000045.1, forward strand.
CCGGCGCCGCTCAATTGCTTTGTCATCACGGCCCAGCGGCGCTCGCAGCCCTCTTCGTGGGATGAGCTTGTCCGCATAATCCGCGGCCACGTCGGCCAGGGCGTATCGGGCGGGCGAGTATCCGGCGGCTTCGGCAGGATTTCCAACTGATAAATTTTCTTTGCCCCCTGTCTTCTGGCCGTGCCGACGCAATCGCTGCCCGTGTCTCCGCCGCCGACTACAGCGACGACCTTGTTTTTGGCGGTGATTATGCTTCGCTCATCGACCGGCGCACCGGAGCAGACCCTGTTTTGCATTGCGAGGTAATCCAGCGCGAACAGGACGTTTTCGTAGCCCCTGCCTGGCACGGCCAGGTCTCTGGCATCTCCTGTGCCCATAGCCAGGCATACGCAGTCGTACATTCTCAGCAGATAGCGCGCCGAGATGTCCGTGCCAACATCAACGCCTGTCTGGAACTGAACGCCCTCGGCAGACAATTGCTGCAGGCGCCTGTCGATTATATGTTTTTCGAGCTTGAAGTCCGGGATTCCATATCTAAGAATCCCGCCGACTTTTTCATTTTTTTCAAATACGACGACATCGTGTCCCGCCCGCGCCAACTCCTGCGCCGCGGCCAGGCCTGCCGGCCCCGAGCCGATGACGGCCACGCGTTTTCCCGTCCTGGCCTGCGCCGGGAGGGGCCTTATCCAACCCTCTGCGAATCCACGTTCGACTATCTGAAGCTCGATATGCCTGATAAGCACCGGCTCATCGCTTATCGACAGCGTGCAGGCCGCTTCGCAGGGTGCGGGACATACCCTGCCGGTTATTTCGGGGAAGTTATTTGTCGAATGGAGCAGATCGCACGCCTGCCGCCACTGGCCCCGGTAAATCAGGTCGTTCATCTCCGGTATATTGTTTCCGAGGGGGCAGCCCACGCCGTGACAGAAGGGTATGCCGCAATCCATACATCGGGCGGCCTGCGTGTGAATCTGGTCCGGGGTAAGTGCAAGCTCCAGCTCCCTGAAGTCCCTTATTCGCTCTTCAACGGGTCGATGCCCGGTATCCTGCCGTTTGTATTTCAGAAATGCCTTTATCTCACCCATAGAACACCTCCTCAGTTGCGGGAGTTGTCTCGGTGTCACGTCTTTCGGCGGCCCGCATTTTCTCCAGGGCCCTGCGGTAATCAATGGGCATTACCTTGACGAACCTGCCGACCATATCGGGCCAGTTGCCGAGTATCTGTTTTGCCCGGGCGCTGTTTGTCCACTTGAAATGCCGCTCAATCAGCCCTTTCAGCACACTTGTGTCTTCTTCGCGCCAGACGCTCTCAAGCTCGACCATATCGAGGTTGCACATTGTATCGAACAACTGCATCTCGTCGAGTACATAGGCGATTCCGCCGCTCATACCGGCGGCGAAGTTGCAGCCCGTTTTGCCTAAAACCACGACTGTCCCCCTGGTCATATACTCGCAGGCGTGGTCGCCGACCCCCTCCACGACCGCTGTTGCGCCGCTGTTTCGCACGGCGAATCGTTCGCCGGCGACGCCGTTAATAAAGGCCTCTCCGCTTGTCGCGCCGTAGAGGACGGTATTGCCCACGATTACGTTTTCGTGCGCGGCGAAGGGCGATTTGTCGGGCGTTTTGATGATGATTCTTCCGCCGCTAAGGGCCTTGCCGACGTAATCGTTGCTGTCGCCGATAAGTTTGAGTGTTACGCCCGGCGCGAGGAATGCGCCGAAGCTCTGTCCTGCCGAGCCGCGGAAGACGACTTCAAGCGTGCCGTCCGGCAGACCAGCCGGTCCGTACTTGGATACGATGCGGCTGCTCAGAATTGCACCGACTGTTCTATTGGTGTTCCTGATGGGCAACTCAATCGCAGTGTGTTTCTTTTCATTTATGGCCTGCTGCGCTTTTTTGAGAAT
>CAYGVZ010000046.1:0-13352 GCA_964353475.1 uncultured Pirellulales bacterium
ATCCACCTCCTCGAAGTACATGAAGAATCTCTCATCCATTACTCCCACCTGCTCTATTACCGACCGCCTGACCATCAAAGCCGCTCCCATAAGTTGCTCGACATCTGCCTGCCTGCAATGGTCAAAGTCCTTCATCAGCCACCTCTTGTACTGTGCGCGGAAAATTCCGGTGAGCCGGAAAACACTGTGCCGATACAAGGCCGCTCGGAAGGTAGGAAAACGTCTTACGGATGGCTGCGTCGTCCCGTCGGCGTTCAACAGTTTCGGCCCACACGCCGCCACGTCGGGATTGCTGTCCATAAAACGAATCAGGGTATCTAAAGAACCTGCACGCACAATCGTATCGGGATTCAGAAAAAGTATGTAGTGCCCCCTGGCCTTTTCAAAGGCCTGATTGTTCGCTGCTGCAAAACCTCGGTTTTCCTCGTTTGCGATCAGTGTTACCGCCGGGAATGCTCGACTGATGCATTCTGCCGTACAGTCCGAGCTTGCATTATCTACGACAATCACCTCGTAGGGGTCAGATGGGTGATTCTTGCTTACAGACGTCAAGCACTCAACCAGGTCTTTCTGGACGTTCCAGCTGACAATTATGATAGACGCCTTTACTGTCCCGGACGTCGCAGCAGATATAGGCGAAAATTCTCGTTGGACCATATACTACCTTTGAATTCCTTCAGCTTCACGACCGTCTCTCTGTCTTCGGGAATATCATAGTTCATAACCAGCAGAACATCGGACTCTTGCTCGTCCATAAATCGCCTGACTTTCTCGATTAATCGCTCCCTGCTCATATCGTACTCTGATTTGTTATCAAATACAATGAACGTGCCGACTGCATCCCGCCTCGGGTAGTATATCTCGCGGTTCAGGTAACCGCTGAGCACTGGAGTCGAAGTATCAGAATCCCCCGCTATCGGCAGCTTCAACAACCCGTTTCCCGCAATATACTCTGCTGCGAGCTTGCCGGTGGAAAACGGGTAGTACCATTCCATCCCGCTGGCGAAAATACCGACGCCCAGATGAATGACCAGCAGAACGTTGAGTAGTAAGTGCGCACGCAGAGCACAGAAATTCGAGGCCTTGTCAAGCAAACGAGATTCTAAGTTGGTGCTTGTCTTGCAATATTGCGAAAGCCACATACATACAATGAATAAAATAAACAGATGCCCGTGATGCCGGATGTAACCCTCATATTTGAGATACTGGAAGGCGAGAATAGCGCCTGAGCCGCAATACCACAGAAATATTACGACTCCCTTCTGCGCGAAAGCAAACAACAGAAAACATGCCAGCAGCACCGACAGACATGCAGGCATCGTCTTGCCGGGAAACATGTTCGTTTCCCAATAGCTGTGGCGATTGAGGCGAGGAATGGGAACGAAGCTCCGCCAGATGGTCGCGACGCTCTTTTGGAAGCGTGAGAAGTCAACACCCGTCGTCCATTGGCCGCTGAATTCCCCATCTGGCCGGGGAGCCATCGTAAGTACCGAAAGTACCATGCCGATTACTACTATCAGAGCTGCAAAGGCGACGTCCCATCTGAAACCGCTGAGCGAATTCCGTGTGTCACGACCGAGCAGAAGCTCCATCACCAGCATAATCGCAAAAGATGCTGCTATCATGAGGCCGTATGCGCTCGCCAGCGACAACAGAAAGAGTATTATCGCTATCAGCACATATCTTCTCTCTTTGCCCGAGCACAGAACAGCACAAAAAACAAATATCAGCAGCAGCCCCATCGCATAGTTCCTGCTTATTGCAGCATACTCGTATAGTGGGAAGTAGCCGAAAACGAACATCGCCCGTGACAGCCGGGCAAAGGGCGCAAATCTCAGGAAAACGTATGCAACCGCAACGGCAATCGCCAGGTGCAGATACTGCATCCCCGCCGGATTGTGTGTCACCCGTGTCAGCGCATAGAGCATCAGGTGCCACAGCGGCGGATGCCCATCATATATGAGGTTGTGGAACAGCTCGCGGACGGAACTGCTGTCCTTGGCAATAAGCCAGTGCTGCATCTCGTCGAACCATATCTCATGGGTGATTATGTTAGCTGCTGCTACCAAAATGAATAGCAGCAGAACACCCCGTCTGAAAACCTTCTCATCGTATGAATCAAGACGGCTTTCGAAGTTTCTTGTCAGCACAACAATCTTTTGCAGAAAGCTCATGTCTGTGCGATACTACGAGAGTGCCGTCTGTCTGTCCAGTTTCATTTCGGCGACAAACCAGCATATCACGCCGACCCATACCACATTCCACTGGAACCGGTGAAAATAATATATGAAAACGTTGTTGTCGTTGCCGAGGATGTAAAGAGAGGCCAGGAGAGCGTAGAGCAAAAACATCTTCGACGGCCTTAGCGCTCCAAGCGCCACTGGCAGCACGAAATACTGAACCGCAATACCGGTTGTGAAGGTCAAAAAGAAAAGCACACCCAGCAGGCACCGCGCGACAATGTCTTTGCCCTTTAGAAAAAATGGAAAAATACACATGGCCAATACGAACAGGTTTTTCAGATTTGGCAGCATAAACAGCGAGGTCACGCCGTAAACCCCAACGTCGGAGCCATATTTGAAGACATTGTGTATTATCCCTTCTTTGCCCTGCTCCCAGTATGGGATGAACATTGAGAAAAAAGCAATAACCGAAACCGCAAGCAGCACCCCCTTTACCCAATATCTCTTTATGGAATAATTGACACAAATGATAACCTCGTAAAAAACGTTGTGCTTGACAATCATCCCTATGGTGGCTAAGAGCCACAACAACACCGTCCTTAGCATCGGCTTTGTTGCCAGCCGAAGATACGCGTAAATCCCGGTCAGCACCATCAGTAGCGCAAGATTGTCCCACTGCCCGTGATAGCCGGTAATAAGAAATGTAACGGGGCACAGGTAGAAGAATATCGCCGTTCTTGCCGCAGGCAGTTTGCGAACGCTGGCAATTAGAAGCAACACCGCCAGCGTCAGCAAATCGATGGCGGTAAGAAACGACCTCACCACAAAATGAAATGGTACGCTTGGCAGGGCGACCTGTATGTGCTTCAAAGCGCAGAGTATCCACAACTTCACGGGCGTAAGATTGTACTTGCTGCTTTCCACATACACGTTGCCGCCCCTGGCAGCTATGTCGGTGTAAATCTCATATACCTGCATATCGTGGTTGCCGTATATTGCCGCCGCCAGAATCAGCCGGATTGCCGTGCCCGCCAGAATGACCATAGCTACTGTCGCAACCGCTCTGGTCTTCGAGATGGCCGAGTGTTCGCCGCTGTTTATGGCAAACAATGCTGCGCTGGCAAAAAAACCCGCAAGGGCAACCAGACCGACAAACAAATTCGCCAGCAGAAATGTGTCAATCTTCTCTCTGTCCTGGGCCGTTTCTATCTTGGAAGGCAATACCCCGTATTTGACGAAGTTGTCTATGCGTCTGGAGTAGTGTTTGAAAATCTTATGCCCTGTGCGGATCTCGTCGATGTTCTTGACGAGTGTTCCCATCGCGGGCACGTATTGGCCCGTAATTAGGGGCTTGCCGAAGTAACAAAACCCGCACAGAACCAGTATGAGAACAGCGAGTATTCCAATAGTTGTGTCTGCCTTTGTCATCCCTGCGCATCCGTTTCAGAATAACCGAGATATCTTGCGACGCTTTCTGCCGCCTGCCGCCCGTGCCTTATTGCACAATTGACCACACGGCCCTCCGGATGTACCTGAGCCATCGTAGCCACATAAAGTCCCTTCACGGGCGTTTCTGTCGGACAGATAAGCTTGCTGTAGTGACGTTCTATAACCGGCTGTGCGTACGCTTCCCTGCAAACACGATACCCCGAAATCTGCGAGCGGTCAAATCCCGAAAAAATCCGCCTGATGTGCGGCAGGGAAAATTCAAGCAACTGCTCTGCGCTCATATTGTATATCTCGCTGTCCCGTTCGAGATACTTTGATAGATACGCAATGTGTCTGTACGCACAGTTCTCCACAGGCAGCAAATTCGTTTGTTCCACTATGCCGACAAACGGTACGTCTGGGTCATTTATATTGAGCCAGTAGATGTCAGAAAGCGGCCTGCTCATTTCGAGTACAAGGCAGATGTTTGCCAGATATCTGATTCGCCTTAACGCATTGACGTATTCCTGCGGCACTCGTCCTTCAAGCAGTCCTGCTATTATCGGCAGCGCAGGCGTGGCAATAACCGCACCGGCATCTATGGCGCCTTTCGGTGTCCGAACCCCGCGCACACAGCCACTTTCAATAAGAATCGCTTCAGCGGACGCACCTGTCTGGACTTTCCCTCCAAGCTCTCGTATCTTCTCCCCCAGCCCTTCCGCCATTGCGTTGAAACCGCCCTTGATGTACCCGAGTACCTCCCTGCCGGCCCTATCGTGGCTGCCTCCTCGCTCAGTTATTCTGCTCCAGAACCATACCGCAGATACTTCACGGGCAAATGAACCGAATTTGGCGCGTAACAGCGGCTCCCACACTACCGAGTAAACTTGTTTCCCGCACTGCCTAATAAGCCATTGCTCCGCTGTTTCCGACTCCAGATGTCTCCAGTCAACAAGGCCTCTTGACCGCAATACCAGCATTCCCAGCCGGAAACGGTCGGGCAAACTCAGTGGCCTGAATCGGAGCACGTCTAACGGCGTTGATAATCTGTAAAACCGCTTGCCTGTGTAAACGCTTGTCTTCGTACGCGCGTATCGCAATCGGGCGGCAAGACCGATTTCACGCGCAAGACCGGTTATGTGTTCGTCGCCCCTGAAAAAGTGATGGTAAAACTTGTCCACCCCGCACCCGTTTATCTTGAAACTTCCCCCCATACCGCCTACGTGGTCGCTTTCTTCAAACACTGTCACGGCGATTCCGCGCCGGGCGAGTTCGTAAGCCGCAGATAACCCCGTGAATCCGCCCCCGATTACTACAACGTTAGCCCTTTTGTCAGTGGCACCCATGCTCGCTTAGGTTGAATCAATCCTGCGGCATGCGTGCCGCCCGTTATTTGCCGATAACACATATTCCTGTTTCACCTGCCAGTGCCAGCGTCTCGGGTTTGTCGATTATTATTGTCCTGTCGGCTTCGACAACCAGGCACGTGCCGCCGTTGTCGGCGAGGGCCTTGATGGTGTCGAGGCCGACGCAGGGTACATCGAATCGCATATCGTGGCCGGTCTTGCAGGCCTTGAGGAGCGTCCAGCCGCCGGATTTGCATAATCGCCCTGCGCGCTCTATCAATTCCGCTGTTCCCTCTATTGCTTCGACTGCAATTACTTCTCTTTCTTTTACCGCTATCGCCTGGCCTATATCCATTTCGGTTATTTTTCTTACTATCGGCCACCCAAAGTCGATATCTGCGGCAATCGCCGTGCTCGGCTGCTGCCTGGTCATCAACCCCGCAGAGGCCAGATGTTCTTTGCAGTATTTCGTTGAGTCGTCCAAAACAATCCCTCCGCAAGCTAACTCATCGGCAATCGCTTTGAGGACGGTTTCGTTTTGTTTGTTCTTTTTCCTCAGCCGCCAGTACCATATTCGAAGCGCCCGCCAGTCGGGCAGATATTTCAGTATGCGTCCCGGCGTAAATATCCTGGTCTTTGCGACACGACCGACCATCACTGTGTTCGTCACGTTGTGCTTCTTCAGTTTACGTATCCAGCTTCCCGGCCGGGCAATCGCAACATTATAGAATACATCGACCTGGCCTGCCAGCATCGGGTCGGCGCTATCGGCCAGACCCACGCACACCACGCGCAAACCTACCGCTTTTGCGCCTGCGGCCACCAGAAACGGCAGGCGTCCCTCGCCCGCAATCAACCCGATAACTTTCTCCTCGCCCATATTGTTTGCCGGCCCACGGGTCTGCACGCAGCGACTAAGCGGGTTTTTTCGGTTCGCCCTTAACCAACGCCGAAAGCTGCTCAATCTTTGTCTGCAAGTCGCGTATCGTCTGCCTCAGTTCGGGCAGGTACTGAATCATCCCATAAGCCCGCTTGGCAATACTGGCGTCTATCGCCGGCGCACCGAGAACGATTTTCCCATCCGGTACATCGTTTATTACGCCTGCCTGTGCGCCGATAGTTACGTTGTTGCCGATTGTGATGTGGCCGACGATGCCGACCTGGCCGCCCACGACGCAGTGATGCCCCAGGGTTGTTGAGCCGGCGACGCCCACCTGGGCAACAAGCAGGCAGTGCGCCCCGATTTTTGTGCCGTGGCCTATTGCGACCAAATCGCCTAATTTGCTGCCCTGTCCGATGATGGTATCGCTGAGCGTCCCACGTTCTATTCCGCAGCAGGCGCCAATCTCCACGTCGTCCTCGATAATCACCGTCCCTATCTGTGGTATCTTGTGATGCGTGCCGTTGTGGCTGGCGAAACCGAAACCATCTTCTCCGATTGCTGCGTTGGAGTTGACAATGACGCGATTGCCTATCCTGCATCCCTCGTATATGGCAGCATTTGGGTAAAGAATGCAGTCATTGCCGATGGCGACATTTTCGCCGACGTATACCCCCGGGTATATAACACAGCCGTCGCCGACCTTGGCGCCGTCTGCGATAGTCGCAAAATCGTGAATACTGCAGTCGGCGCCTATTTTGGCGCTGTCGGCTATTGACGCCCTGGCGCTTATTCCGACCTTCTTGTGTTTGCGATGGCCGTGCAGCAGCACCATTATCTGCATAAATGCGTAATACGGGTCATCGGAGACGAGCAGGGGGACGGAGGCCGTTACGGTGTCTCTGCCGACGATGACGGCGCTTGCCTTGGTCGTCAGCAACTGTTTTTCATATTTGGCGTTGGACAGGAAACTGATATCGCCCTCGCCTGCCCGGCCGAGGGTTGCCGCCGCGTTGATTTTAACGTTGCCGTCGCCGTGGACTCGCCCGCCGACGTACTGGGCCAGTTCTGCCAACGTTTTAGAGGACATCTGTAGTTACCCCGTTTCTGCCGTTTAATTTAGCGGCTTGTCGTCTGGAGTACTGCCACCAAAAAGCAACTTATTATATCAGGGCGGATACCGGGGTCAACCGCACAGTTCAAACAGTTTTGCGTCTTTGCGTCAGGTCAGCAGCAGGTCCAGCGCCTCTTTCTGCAGGGCGGCGGACGGCTTGTCCGCAAAACCCGTCTTTTCGCCGACCAGGACCGTTACGGATTGCCCCAATGGCCGATATACGACCGGGTTCGTAGGTCCAAAGACAGCAATGGTTTTCAGTCCCATCGCCGCCGCCAGGTGCGTTATGCCGGTGTCGTTGCCCAAAAAGGCGTTTGCCTGAGTAAGCAGTGCCAATACGTGCGAAAGGTCGAGGTTCACCGCGCAGGCGGTTGTTCTTTCCATTGAGTCGATTTGCCGGGGAGTAAGCCGTTCTATTTCAACCGGGCCGAGCACGAACAGTACCTCGCATCCCGTTTCAACGAGCCGCCTTGCGACTGCAAGGAAATTATCGAGATGCCAGCATTTCCAGCTGCCACTGGCGCCGGGATGAATTATTATGATTTTTCTGCCCGGCCTGATTCCAAGTTCGGCGGCGCCTCTTTTGCCGGCCTCGATGTCGCCGGCAGTCGGCTTTACCAGGGGTGGATACGGCTGGGCGGAGAACGCCTCCAAGGCAGGACCGCACTGGTCGATGAACTGCGATATGTAAAAGCCCGTTACGTGATGCAGGCAGTCCGCAGGCGGCTTCAGGGGCAGCGTTATTATCTCCGCGCCGTGGCTGCAATTGACGGTGAAAATCAGATTCTTCTCAAAGTCGCTGTTCGGCTCGCCCAGGAAACTGGCTATCCAGGAGTAGTCGGCGAATGTGGTAATCAAGGGGTCGTTGTCTGCGATGTCAAACGTATCTGCGTTCACAAACAGGCGATGCAATGGTATCGAGTCAATCGAGGAGACCGCGTCGATGCAGGTTCTGCCTGGCATAACGCCTATGTAGTCGGTGTGGCCAATCATATCCACGGCGGCCAGGCCGAGGGAGCGTTTCATAAACTGGGCCAGAGGCAGCGTGAAAATACAGTCGCCGATAGCCCCCGGCTGAAGGATTACGCCTCGCTGCTGTGCGGCTGCCGCCAGGGCGATTCTCTGCCGTGCCTTTTCCGCTATGTTTTTCTTTGTCCGCATCCTATACCAGTATAATCGACTCTGTTTGGGATGGCCAGAATGTTGGTATGCGGCGGGAATGCGAGGATTGAACAGTGGAAAAACAATCGGGGCCTGTCCCGATTGTGTTATCGCGACAGGCCCCAATTTTTGCACAACTTAGTGGCTGTCAATCAGTGGTGTTAGCTTTTCTTGCGAAGCAGAGCCAATCCGCCAAGACCGAGCAGCGCAACTGTTGCCGGCTCAGGAACGTAGAAGAAACAATCTACATCCAGGCGGCCTCTAACCGAACCACTCGGATAGACGGTATCGGTTCCGTCAATCTTCGGTGCACCCGTCATGTCGGTCACGTTGCCAAACATGGCGATGCCGATGCTCGTCATCGCATTGAAGCTCACAAGTGACTGACCCCACGGAACAAACATCGTGTCGTCAATCACTATCTTGCCCCACTGGCCGGGGGTAATATACACCGTACTTGCAGTGACGCCAGCGGAACCTGCCGGGGCTGTCCAGCCCGCGGGGGCGATAATCGCCGGATAGTTGTGGGGTGCCCACCACGGGTTAATCTGCTTATAGCCCGCAATCCAGGTCTGGCCATAGCCGTCGCCGCCGTACTCAATCAGATACTCATTGACCTTATCCAAATCCTGGATAGTGGGCCGAACGCACAGTTCAAAACGACCGCCCGCTTGGAAATCGAGCGGGGCAATGTTACGCCCAATCATCACATGGTCGTTTTTACTGTAGTCCGTCGGATTGCCCGGCTGTGACCAGCCACCTGACTGCCAATAATCCCACTCCATTGCCTGTACGCCATCGCAGACGGCGCTTGTCAGCAGAATTGCCGTACTGGTCGATGGGTTGCCGTCTGTATCGGTCCAGACCGCCTGCAGCGCAGGCGTGCCCCAATATGCCTCAAAATCGTCAATCATCGTAGCTGCAGAGGCAACTGAAACAAAGCCAAGGAGTGCAACAAGAGCCAATAACTTTCTACACATAATCAACTCCTCCTTCTTCGGAAGTTTAAACTCTACTCTTCTTCTCTTTTGGCACCAAGCCAAGTTACAAAGTTACTGTCCAAAACGAGGCGCAAACTAACAAAGGTTGCGTCTGCTCTGAACAACATTACACAAGCACGACTTGACTTTCACCTTTTCGAACCTTGTGCCTGTCTAACGCAACTTCAAACTCGCCCGGGGCTTACCCTCCTCCAAGGAGGGACCTGCCGGAATTGAAATATCTACACACTGAGGCACCCTTCGGCACCCTTGACTTACCTCACTTTACCAGATTAACAGTTGCGATGTCAACACATTTTATTATGGGATGTTAATTTTTTTTCACCGGCGAAATTACGCCCGGATTGCAGCGCATAAGTCCATATACAGCAATATGTTACGCTATCCAGTGTTTGCAGGCATTGCGATGCTTATCTGTACCTGGTGTTGTATATTTCCGGTTTTGTCGGCGCCGGACAGCAGGGCGATACATAATTCTCTCGCGTGCGTAATTATGGATATAATAAGTCCATTGTTGGCGTTATACGGCGTCCGGCCCGTTTATCCAGCCGGCGCCTGCCACCCGGCGGCTGCCGTTGCACCGGATGTAGAATACGACCAACTGGCCCGGTGTTATCGCCCATACGGGCTTATCAAACTCAACGAGGGCTTCGGGACCCATCGGCGCAACGGTTGCATCCGCACCCGTGCCGTTGTAACGAATCTTTACCTTCGCGTGAAACGGCTGCGCCGGCCCATCAATCAGCCAGTTGACGGCTGTCGCCATAAGTTGCTTGTGCATTACTTCTTCTTTTGGCCCTAACGTTACGGTGTTATCTTCGGCGTTGAGGCGGACGACGTACCAGGGTTTCCCCATCGCCACTTTCGCCCCGCGTCGCTGCCCGATTGTAAAGCGGTGTATGCCGTCGTGCTCGCCGAGAACACGACCGGCGGAATCAACAATATGCCCTTTGCGGACAACCTGGGGCCAAAGCCGCTCCAACAGGCCGGCGTAGTCATTGTCGGGGACAAAACATATCTCCTGCGACTCTTCGCTTTCGGCGGTGCAAAGTCCCAGCGAGCGGGCGATTTCGCGTGTCTGCTGCTTTGTGTAATCCCCCATAGGCAGAATTATGTGTTGCAGGATACTTCTGTCTATCATCGCCAGGGCGTATGACTGGTCTTTCGCCTCATCTGCCGCTGCATACAGACCGAGGTCGTCTGGTTCTCCGATGACCCTGGCGTAATGGCCGGTCGCCAGCAGGTCTGCGCCGTTCTGTGCGGCAAAATCCCAGACCCTGCCGAACTTTATCTGTTTGTTGCAAAGGACGCAGGGATTGGGCGTCCTCGCCTGCCGGTATTCGCTGCAAAAATAGTCCAGTATGGCCGCGAATTCCTTTCGGACGTCTAAGACGTAAAAATCCATCCCAAGCTGCTTAGCCGCCTGCTCGGCCTGCTGCCGGGCCTTTTCCGCCCGGTCGTGCGTAATCATAAATACCCCCGCGCAGTCGTAACCGCGCTGCAACAGCAGGGCGGCGGCGGTGGAGCTATCCACTCCGCCGCTGATTGCAACAAACACTTTTTTTCTCTTGCCGGGCATCTGGCATCCGGTTGCCGATGATTTGCTGTTTTGCGCGGCTCAATCCTGAGGATAGATAATTATGCGGTCGTGGACTACGGTGACGAGGTCGGGTTTGCCGTCGCCGGTTACGTCAGCCACCTTCAGGTCTCGCGGCTCGACGCCGGAACGGGGGCCGCGGCCCTCGTCGTCGCGGTAGTTTTTCTGCTCAAAGACCTTGAATCGCATCGCCGGCACGGGGCGTCCGGCTGAGTCGAGGGCCAGGATTTCGATATGGCTGCGGTTGTATTCGACCATAATGACGTCAACAAGCTTATCGGAGTTGATGTCCCCTGCGGCCAGGTTGCCGTACAGACCATCCTTTATTTTCGTTTCGTAGTCAAACTGCTGCTCGAAGCGCTGCTCGCCGGTGGCGCCCGGCGGCGTAACAATCGCAAACTTTTCTCCATCGAACAGCAGGATACTGGTTGCCACCGTGCCAGTCAGCGCCGCCGAGAGCATTTTTGCGCCCGCCCCGGTGCTCCAGTTTCCGACGTCAATCTGCCTGTCGAAGCGGTACGTCTTGTCCTGGCCGGCGGTGAGTACCTGAATCTGCCCCTTTTGGGCGTCAAGGATGAATATCGCAGGCGCATATTGGCCCGTTACCCCTTCAATCTCGAAGACCCCAGCCGCCGTAATCCTGTTTTCCGTGCTCCTGGCGTTGTACTGGTCAACGATGCGCCAGCCCTGCGGTCGTGAGAAGACCAGCGCCCTTGCGAAGTTATTCTGGGCGACAAGGAGTTCATCGCCCCCCTTGCCGTCCACGTTGGCGACCGCGATGGAGCGCAGGCCGGCGTCTTTTATCAAGCTTGCCTGTGCGCCGGCAGATGCGACAATCTCAAATTCCCTCTTTGCTGTCTGCCGGACCAAAATCGGCAGTTCGTACTTGACGAATATGAGCACGTCATAAAGCCCATCCTGGTCAACGTCAACAACCTTCAGGCCGTCGGGGTTAGTGGTGAGTGTCTTTATATCCAGAGCAGTCATGTTGCCGACCTCGGACGGCGAATCATTGTTTTGACCGATGCTGTACACCACCCGCAGCGACCTGACGTCTTCGCTGCTGCGTGAGGCGTAAACACAGTCAACCGCCTTGTCGCCGTCTATGTCGCACAGTTCCATTGCGAGTGGTTCTCCTTCGATGGGAATCGGCTTCGGAAATGAGAGGCGTTCATTCTCGAATTTGCTGACGCCGCAGACCTTCTCTTTAATGCTCAACATCCCGATTTCGGTTCTGCCGTCGCCGTCCACATCCGCCGCCGAGAGCTGCTGGACGTCAGCGAAGGCCGGGAATCTGGCCGGCTCGGCAAGACCGAGGGCCGGTTTCTGTCTGTACATCACAAGCTCTGCCGAGGCGGGGTCGCTGATTACCACATCGCCAAGTCCGTCTCCATCCACGTCCGCGACGACAAGGTCGCGCTTGGAGGCGGCCTCTCCGGCGGCGAGTGGATAGAAGAGCATCGGCCAATCGTTGTCTTTCTGCTCGGCGGCTGCAAGCTTGTAGCATATAAGCCGTTTGCTGACCGCCGCAACAACCAGCAGCTCATCGCCGGGCCGACCGTCTATGTCCTTCAATTCTATCGCCAGCGGCTGCTCGACAAAAAGCCGCACACACGGCCCCAACTGTTTTGTCTTTAATCCGAACCGCACCTCAATCGGCTTGTCGCGGTCATCCGTCTGGACAACAATGTCGTTTATCCCGTCGCCGTTGAGGTCGCCCGCCTTCACGGCCAGCGCCCTTGCAATGCCGGGATACTTCACCGCCTCAGCGAATGAGCCGTCCTCTTTCTGTAGTATGATATAGACGCCGTCGTGAGAGGCCAGGACAAGGTCATCGGCTCTGTCTCCGTTCAAATCGGCGCACGCGAGCACCTTTGTTGTTACCAGACCGTCATCAATCGCGATTTTTCTGCGTGTCTGCCAGTGCAGGCGGGAGCTTTTGCCGGGCTGTCCTTTTTCGCCGCTTTGCAGCAATATGTAGAGGCCGCGCGGCTCGCCGTAATAAGCAAGGTCGGGACGACCATCCGAATCAAGGTCGCCGCAGACCATACTGTAAACCCTCTCGGAGAGGGCTACGTTCTGCCTGTCGAAGCGGGTAGGCGTTACGAGCACGTTTATATCAACGTCGTTTGGGTCAACGGCCACGGGCGTTTCTCCCGGCGTAACCGCCGGTTTTTGAATCAGCAGCTCAATCTTCGCCCTGCTGTTATTGACGATGGCAATGTCGTTTCTGCCGTCGCCGTCAAAGTCGGCAATCACGGGGCTGTGAATGCCCCAGTCGAGCTTCACGGTCTCCATTTCGCCGAAGCCGTAGTAATCGGCGATGTTATTGATATCGCTCTGTTCTTGCAGAGGTTGTGCTTTCGGACCGGCTGTACCGCTGCGCAGCGGCGCACCTTCACTTAGAATCACGGCCGCAAGGATTGTTACAAGCATCAATCTGATTGTTCGCACGGCAAATCTCCAAAAAACGGGACATAATGCAACCCCAAATATACCGGCTTGGTTTTACAACATCAACGGTAATGTGCAGCGGGGCGGGCTTCACGTCTCGGCGAAGACAAAGATGAGGCGGGCAGAAACAATCGAGACGCCGAGCCGTAGCCGGGTCAGACGATGTCAACCAGCAGGTAACGGTGAAC
>CAYGVZ010000047.1:0-13295 GCA_964353475.1 uncultured Pirellulales bacterium
AGGGTATTTATCGCCGTCGGCGAAGGACTAAAAGGCCCGGACGGCAAATACGTTACCGCCGATGCCGGCGCATTCGGCAAAGACAGTTTCGGCCATCAGCAGTTGGGCGGCGTCGCAGATATGCTCAAGGTCGTTATCGAAAAAGAAGTCGGCATAAAGGCAAGATGGAACAAGCTCGGTACGAATCAGCGTACGGCAATGCACTTCGCATCCCTGACAGACATCAGGGAAGCATATATGTGCGGCAAGGCCGCCGTCAGGGCGGCCCTGTCGGGCGTCAACGGCAAAATGATTACGCTGGTCCGCGAGAGAGGGCGGAAATATAAATGCACCACCGGCCTGGCGGACCTGAGCGAAGTTGCCAACGGCGAAAAGAAAGTGCCTAAGGACTATATCAACGAGGCGGGCAACCACATAACCGATGCGTGCAGAGAATACATCCAGCCCCTGATTAAGGGAGAAGCGCCGGTAACAATCGGCCAGGACGGCTTGCCGGTGTATGTCCGCCTGCGACGAAAACCCATAGAAAGGAAACTGCCCCCCTACTTATGATGCTGCCGAAATACTCATTCGGGATTGGCGACAGATTCGCTCATCAGGGTAAGGCGCTTCTTGCTGCGGTAATCGAAGCAAAGAAGCACGGCGTTGACGTTACGCCCGTATGGAACAAATCGCACCGCGAACACTCGATAATCGGCACAAAGCCGTCGTCAGTCCGCGCCGAGGCCGACGCCGCAGTTGCTGCTGCTGGGTGGAAAGACCCCTACTTTGTTGACGCCGACCATATCAATGCAAAAGTGGTTGACCTTTTTGTGGATGCGTTCAATTTCTTCACCCTCGATGTGGCGGATTTCATCGGCCGCCAGGCACCAGATGACCTGATAGGCCAATTTGTCCAGCGGCACAGAAAATACGCTGGTCGCGTGTCAATTCCGAGAATCAAGTCGGCTTTCGAGATTACACAGGAACAAATCAGAACGACAGCGGCCAAATACCTTGCGGCTGTCAAAGAAGCGGGCCGGCTATATCGACACATTGTATCCAAAAAAGGAGAGGGGAAATTTATAACCGAAGTTTCGATGGATGAGACCGATACGCCGCAGACGCCGATTGAGTTGTTCTTCATCCTTGCAGCAATAGCAGATGAGGGAATACCCATTCAGACAATCGCCCCCAAGTTCACGGGCAGGTTCAACAAGGGAGTCGATTACGTCGGAGATGTGGCCCGATTCGCAACGGAGTTTGAGCAGGACCTTGCGGTCGTCGCATTTGCGGTGAAAGAATTTGGATTGCCCGCTAATCTGAAATTAAGCGTCCATTCGGGCAGCGACAAGTTTGCGATTTACCCGATTATCAATAAGGCCATCAGGAAATTCAACGCCGGGCTGCACGTCAAGACCGCGGGGACGACCTGGCTGGAAGAGCTTATCGGCCTGGCGATGGCGAATGGCGAAGGACTGGCGATTGCCAAGCAAATCTACAAAGAGGCGTTCTCTCGCATTGACGAACTGTGCGGGCCGTATGCAACTGTGATTGATATCGACAAGAGCAAGCTGCCGCCGCCAACAGTTGTTGCGCGATGGACGGGCGATGAGTTTGCGAACGCCCTGCGGCACAATCAATCCTGTCCGAGATATAACCGGCATTTGCGGCAGTTGCTCCACGTCGCGTACAAAATAGCGGCTGAGATGGACGCAGAATTCACTGATGCACTTGACAAGTGTGCTGATATAATCGCGGGAAACATAATGGACAATACTTACGGGCGGCATATAAAGCCGATTTTCGTCGATTGAATCGGCCACAGAGTTCGCAGGAATTTTTGGCCGCAGAGAGCATTTATCCGCCTGTGGCGGACAGAGGACACAGAGAAAAAAACGACAGGGGTGGACGGGCAAAGAAATGAAGAGTTTGTTTGATATAAAAAACAAGGCGGTCATTATCACCGGAGGCGCGGGCGTCTTAGGCAGCTTCATCGCAACGGAAATCGCCCGCTTAGGCGCAAAGGTCTGCGTGGTTGACTACGACGCCATCAGGGCGCACAAGGTGTGCGAGCAAATCGAGGCCGAGGGCAACTTCGCCATACCAGTTGAGTGCGACGTCCTCGATAAGAAGAAAATTAAAGAAGCATACATCTGCGCGGTTGAGACAATGGGGAAAATCGACTGCCTCATTAACGCCGCCGGCGGCAACAAAAAAGAGGCAACCTGTATACCACCGACGACCTTTTTCGATTTGCCGCAGGAGGTCATCGAGGCGACAATCGACTTGAACCTGATGGGGACAATCCTCCCGACACAGGTCTTCGGCAAGTATATGGCTGAGCACGGCGAGGGCGTGATTATCAACATCGCCTCAATGTGCGCCCTCCGGCCGCTGACAAATATCGCCGCGTACTCCGCTGCCAAGGCCGCCATCGCCAACTTCACCCAGTGGCTCAGCACTTATATGGCAACCAGGCATTCGCCCAAAATCCGCGTCAACGCAATCGCCCCCGGCTTCTTCCTGACTATCCAGAACAGGTTCCTCCTGATGAACGACCAGTCCGGCGACTTAACCCAGCGAGGCAAAACCATAATTGAACATACCCCGATGGCCCGTTTCGGCCAGCCCGCCGACCTCATCGGCACCGTTGTCTGGCTGCTCAGCGACGCATCCGCCTTTGTCTCCGGCATCGTCGTCCCCATCGACGGCGGCTTCTCCGCCTTCTCCGGTGTATAACCACAAAACCTTAACCACGGACTTGTCCGCGATTAGGTTTTTTTCGGTTGCGGCCAAAGGTCGCGTCAAGCCGATTCATGGTCTCAAACCCGCAGCCGGCTCTATGCTGACTTGTGGTCTAAGAAGCCCTCAAGCTTGCGGGCCCGCACGGGATGCTGGAGTTTGCGAATGGCCTTGGCTTCAACCTGCCTGACGCGCTCCCGCGTAACCTTGAAGATTCTGCCCACCTCCTCAAGTGTATAGGTGTAGCCATCCCCTATCCCGTAACGCAGCTTGACAATTTCACGTTCGCGGTATGAAAGTGTTCTGAGTATGGCCTCGATTCGGTCTTTAAGCATTGACTGTGTCGCGGTTGAGACGGGAGAATCTATCGCATCATCCTCGATAAAGTCGCCGAAGTAGCTGTCTTCGCTGTCGCCGATGGGCCTGTCTAATGAAATCGGGTGCTTGGAAATCTTCACCACCCTGCGGGTCTCCTCGACGCTCATCCCCGCTTCCTTCGCTACTTCCTCGACGTTCGGCTCTCTGCCCATACGCTGCAGCAGCACCTTGGTGGCCGTGCGAATCCTGCTCATCGTCTCAATCATATGCACGGGGATGCGAATCGTGCGGGCGTGGTCCGCGATTGCCCGCGTAATCGCCTGCCGAATCCACCACGTTGCGTAGGTGCTGAACTTATAGCCCCTGCGGTATTCGTACTTATCAACCGCGCGCATCAGCCCGGTATTGCCCTCCTGAATAATATCGAGAAAACTCAATCCCCTGTTGCGATACTTCTTGGCAATCGAGACGACCAGCCGGAGGTTCGCGCTGGAGAGCACCCTCTTGTTCATTTCGTACTGCTCGAAAATTCGCTCAACGTTTCGCAGACGCTTGTCGAGCTGCCTGGGCGTTTCCATAACCAGATCCTGCAGGCCGGCCAGTTCCTGCTTCATCGCTTCGATATCTTCAGGCATATTCTCTGCGGTGGGGCCTGTTGCTATCGCCGCCTCCAGTTGATGCATCTTCTGGCAGATACCGTGAAGTTTGTCCTTCATCGGCTGAATCCTGCTCGTCCGCAAGCTAAGCTCTTCGAGCAGGGTCGCAATTTTGCGGCGGTTGCGGAATATGCGCCTGTTGATTTTCGCCGCTTCGGTCGCCTTGTCCGGGTCTTTTTCAAGCTCGACGTACTTCTTGAAGAGGTTGCGGTTTATTGCCAGCAGCTCATTGACGGTCTTGAGATTATTCGGCAAACGCCTTTTTATCACGCTCCGCACAAGGTTCTCGGCTGTGCTTATCTTCATCGTCCGGTCAAATGACAGTGTCCCCTCCTCAACCTGCTGCAGGATGTCGATTGCCGCCCGCGCACAATACTCGCTCTCCAGCATCTTGCGCCTGAACGCCATCCTCGACAGTTCAATTTTCCTTGCCAGGCGAATCTCGTCCTCCCTTGTCAGCAGTGGAATCTCGCCCATCTGCGTCAGGTACATCCTGATAGGGTCATCGACGCGAGGCGCTGCCGCCTCGACAAGCTCTTTTTCCAGCAGCTTGTCTTCCTCAATATGTTCCTCTTCCACCACTACCGGCTCTTCTTCAGGAGGCGCCTCGAACTCTTCCTCTGGCACCCCGACTTCGGGATGCTTCTCGACATCCGCCTCGTCCACGAGCGAAATACCCATTTCGTCAAGGGTTGACAGCAGCCGGTCAAGCTGGGCCGGGGTCGCCGCCTGGTCGGGCAGCATTGCGTTCATCTCCTCGTAGGTGAGAAAGCCCTTTTTCTTGCCCTTTTCGATAATCGCCTTAAGCCGAGCGTCGGTGTCCTTCCCGGCGACAGGCACAACCGCCCCGCCCTCTACTTCTTCCGGTATCACTGCCTGCTCAGCCGATTCCGTTTTCTTCTTTCTTGTCGCCATTGGCATCCTGTAAATTAAACCGAATAATTCCGTTCGTTGCTTAAGTCAGTCCCAGTGTGTGCGGATTACGTTTGGGCGTGCTTTCGCAAACCCGCTTAATAAATTGCGTCTGGTCCTCGACCGCCTTGATTTCGGCCGCTGCCGTTCGACTGTGAATTTGTTGAAGTACCTGCAATGCATCTTTGAACCGCTGCGAGAAATTACCTTTTTGCTCCCCCGCCTGCGCCAGGTCTGTGATGAGGCCACCCAGCTCAACGTCCTCGGTACAACCCAAGATATCCTTCAGTTCAGCGTCTGCCTTCCTGCTCAGTGTTTCCAACACCACCCTCGCCACACCCTGCAAGGCCGGCTCATCAAATAATTCCTCTGTAATCCGCGGTTCGGCACTCTGTAACATCGCCGGCTCATTGAGCAGTACCTCAAGGATCTCCCGCTGGGCGCTGGCGGAAAGACCGCCGCCTGGTTCGCCGGCGGTGACTTTACGATTTTCGAGTACTGCGGCAGAGCCGCCCGAAGTCCGCTTTATACGCTCCACTCTTCTTCTCAGCTCGGCATTAAGCCCATCGGCGTCCATTGCAATGATGCGCCCGACGCTGTTAACAATAAGGCCCGTCTCGATTGGCGAGAGGTTCCCTGCGGCAAGCCCGGTCGCCACCGTCTCAAGGTATTCTTCCACCGCCTGCTTGCGCCCCACCATTGTCCGGTCGGCCTTAAAACTTTCGACCAGCCGATTCCACTTGAATGCAAAAACATCCGTCGCATTGTCAATCAGTTTTACAAAAGGTTCTTTGCCCTCGGCCAACAGATAATCGCACGGGTCTTTGCCCGTGGGGACGGTGGCGATGCCAATGTCAATACGCCCCGCCAGCGCGACCTGCAGCGCCCTGTTCGCCGCCTCGATGCCTGCTGTGTCACTATCGAAAATGAGCACGATTCTCTTCGCATAACGCCGTAGAATCCGCACGTGCCCCGTTGTAAAGCTCGTGCCCAGCGTCGCGACAACCGTCCCGACGCCGAACTGGTGAGCCATAATGCAGTCCGTGTAACCCTCCACCACCACCGCACAGCCCGAAGAGACAATCTCATGGCGTGCGTGCTGAAGACCATAAAGAGCATTGCTCTTGTCAAACAGGACCGTCGCCGGCGAATTAATGTACTTGGCGCCATCGCCGGCAAGTACCCGCCCGCCGAACCCTATGACCCGTCCCGTTACATCGGTTATGGTGAACATCAGGCGATTGACAAACCTGTCCTGCAGATTCGGCGGCTGCCCCGTGGTCAGGCCGGCGCTCATAAGCATCCTGTCCGCCAGTTTTGCCGCTCTCGCTGTCCTCAGCAGGTTGTCACAGGAATCCACCGCCAGCCCGAGTTGCCATTTCTCGATGCTCTCAGCCGAAATCCCCCTTTCACCTAAGTACTGTCGGGCGGCCCTGCCCTTTTGATTATCCGCCAGGTTGTTGTGGAAGTACTTCGCCGCCCAGGCGTTCACCCTCGCTATCTCGTTCGGGTCAACATCGTCCTGCGCCGGACGCGCCGCCTCCTGCCCCCTCGGCGGCTCCAGCTTGATGCCGGCCCGTTCCGCCAGACGGCGCAGCGCCTGCGCAAAACTGAGGTTCTCACGCATCTGGATAAATTTGAAGACGTCGCCCCCCGCCCCGCACGCGAAGCACTTGAAAATCTGCTTGGTCGGGTTTACGTTCATCGACGGCCTGTGGTCCTCATGAAACGGACACAGGCCCACCATTTCGCGTCCCTTTCGCTTCAGCGCAACGTGCTCGCCAATGACATCAACAATGTCATTGGCCTGCTGAACACGTGGAACAACACTGTTATCGAAAGTCCGCACCATTCCCAATACGATTACCGCCTCGGCCAAGCACCCAGGTTGCATACCTCGATACTTGCCACTCGCTGCTTGATTGTCGCTGTCGATAGCCCCAGTCGCACGGCAGCCATAACCGTTACTTATCGGGGGGGGCCCCCTGAACCGACTTCGGGCGTCAAAGCTGGGGGTTTCCTTCGCGCACCGAAAGCCCCTGCCTCTGCACGCAACCATTACAGTACGCCAAACCCATATAGTATAGGTGTGCACCCCTGAAAAGTCAAATGAGCGGCAGAAAAGGCCTTTTCAGTCCTGATAAAGGGCATCAGACTGCATTTAGACAGTCGGTATATTGCGACACTGCCCCCTGTCGCATTAGCGTCTGGACTCAACTACTTGCTGATTCGCAATGGCCGGCAATGCTCACAATGAACAGGTATAATCCGGATTCGGTATCGGGTCCTGGCCGTACTGTTCCAGCATCTTCGGCTGGCAGATGGGTTGGGCCTTGATGATGTATGTGTCGCCATCGAGCCGGCCGCCCGCCTGAATAATCGCCTTTTCCGCCCGTCTGAAGCTGCTGTTGAGCAAATCGGTGTAAGTGTAGCTTGTATGGCTGTATTTGTTGTTGGGGTACTGTTCGGCGCTTTTCTTCCACTGCTCGGGCAGCTTTTCGTAGCCAATCATTGTACCCATAATGGCGCCTGCGTTTGCCGGGTTGCAATCGGAGTCCTGGCCGCAGCGCGTCGTGTACTCAATGGTCTTCAGGATGTCGCCATCGCCGTACAACAGGCCGATTGCGATAAATGCGCCGTTGAGCGAGGCGGCGATATTGAAGTTATCGGCTGGGCCGCTGCAATCGATGGTTGTTCGCAGCCACTTCTCGTTGATGTACTTGAAACAGTCGCTGAATTTGCTGCTGGGGTTCTTGTCGTGATAGTCAACGACGTCCTTAATAACGGCGTAATATTGCGACTTTCGCGGCATCGCCTCCATTGCCTTTTTGACAATCACGTGCGGGTCGTTTTCGGCGAATGCAAGGGCGTCCATCACACAGACGAAGTTGCCGCCATACACGCCGTCCCCGTAATTCATCACGTGCCCGACGCGGTCGCTGATTTGGCAGGCCGTCATCGGCATAGCGGGACACATAAAGCCGACCCAGTCGCACTCGATTTGCCAGTCGATGTCGTTGCCGCACTTGTTAAATCGCTTTCCTTCACCTGCGTACATACCGGATTCGGGCGGATTGATGCCGGCCCTGAGGTTGTCCCTGCCGCCTTTGTTTGCGTGCCAGAGTTCATAGCCGCTGTTCTTAAAGGCCTCGCCATAGTCGGCCATAGTCGCCTCGAAGATGCCGTTTGGCGCGTCAAGTTTTTTGTCCATCGCCTCGACGAACGTAATCTGCACGTAGATGTCGTCCTGGCCGAAGCCACTCTCAAAGGACGGGTAGAGGTTGAGTCCAGCGGCGTACATTTCGCCCTTGGCTTTGAATTCAGTTGGACCGCCAATGCATACACCTGCGGTCTTGCCCAACCAGCCGCCTTTAATCCTGTTCTGAAGCTCGGGCTTACTCATCTTCACCTCAGCCGGCATCTTGCAGCAGCCCTTGCCGCCTGTGGTCGCCTGGACGCAGCCGAGCGCCGCGCAAATGAGCACAAACAAAATCATTCCTGTACTTGCGTTTCTAAGAAACATAGCCAAATCTCCTTAAAACAATCACACTGATTTCATTATATCCTGCGGACCAGCCCCAATAACGCTCCGATACACATCCACTAACTCAACCTTTTCACAGATTGTCTTTCAATCAGTTCCACCGGCAGCAGAATCCCCTCAGGCCGTGCCTTGCCGCCAGAGCGTATCTGCTCCAAAAGCAACCGAACTGCTATCTGTCCCATCTCCGCTGTTCGCTGCGCCAGGGTCGTAATCGGCGTCGCCAAAAACGGCGAATACGCAAAATCATCAAACGAGACAATCGAAATATCAGCGGGGATAGCCAGCCCCTCTTCACGAATGGCCCGTATCACGCCAAGCGATATGAGGTTGCCCGTGGAGAAAATGGCCGTGGGCGGCTGCCTTCGCTTCAGGAGCAGTTTCGTCTGGATGTACCCGTTGCTCTCGCCGAAATTATCGCCGACAATCAACGTTTCGTCCGCCGGTATCCCGTACCGCTTCAGAGTAGCCCTGTAGCCCTTCACGCGGTCTTTG
Organism: uncultured Pirellulales bacterium; assembly: GCA_964353475.1. Lineage (GTDB taxonomy): Bacteria > Planctomycetota > Phycisphaerae > Sedimentisphaerales > Anaerobacaceae > CAYGVZ01. The sequence goes on from CAYGVZ010000047.1 coordinate 8,647, forward strand.
CTGGATGAAACATCCTTGATTCCCTGGATGCACGCGATTCGTCTGTGGCCCTTCGCCGCCAGATAACTTACTCCTTCGAGGGCGCCCTTAAAGTTGTCGCTGGCAACGTAGGGTATCTTCTGGCCCGGAAAGTAACGGTCAACTACGACCACCGGCATCCCGTCCCGGTGCTGCTCTTCAAGATGTTTGCCTATCTGACCGACCGGCGAAATAATCAGACCATCAACCATTCTGCTGCGCAACAGCGTCAGCGATTCAATCTCTATTTCCGTATCTTCCTCGCTGTCGCAAAGAATAATCGAATAGCCGCTCTTGCGGGCCTCGATTTCCACGTGACGGGCGATGCTCGCAAAAAACGGGTTCGATATGTCGGGAATTAACAGGCCCAGCGTGCTGGTCCTGTTGAGACGCAGCCCCCTCGCCAGCTCATTGGGCCGAAATCCCAATTCCGCCGCCTTCTTGAGAACGGCATTCTCGCTCCGCGTGCTGATGCGGCATTGCGACCCCTTGCCGCTAAGTATCCGCGAGACCGTGGAAACTGAAAGTCCGCACTGCTCCGCGAGGGTTTTCAGAGTTATCTGTTGTTTCTCGCCCATACCAGTAAACAATACGCCACACCGCGATTAGGCATCCATTCCTGCCGTAGCACAAACGATTGTGCTGATTATACGCGTAGCCGCTAACAAAGACAAATCTTTTTTCCGGCGTCCCTATATGCGCCACGGCTGAGCAGCGAGTGTTTCGCCAAGTGAAAACGGCTGGGCACTTTTACGGTGCACAGCCGTTAGCACTATTACCCCTTGTCTGGCAGACAAGATTGTTGTATCAGTTTACCAATCCCATTCTGAGTGAGGCCGGTCTTCTGGTTCGCGTCGCATCTGTTCGCCGCGCCATTCCCTGCCGCCGCCGTGCCCCCACCTTGACTGCGGTCCTTCTCCCCGCTCGCGCATCATCTGCCTGTGCGTCGGGGCTTCGCCGAACCTACCGCCCATCCGATGCCCCGCCCAGTTGCCGCCCTGTTCCGGTCCCTGGCCAGAGAACCGCCCGCGTCCCCAGCCCGCCTGCGCTCCACCGAACCTTCCGCCCATTGCAGGCCCTCCTGCCCAGTTGCGACCCATTCCCGCTCCCTGGGCAGAAAATCGTCCGTGTCCCCACCCTGCCGACGCCCATCTGTTCATACCCGGCCCGCCCATTGGTCCAGCGCCCCAGGCAAAACGTCTGCCACCCCAAGCAGAACCATCACCACCCCACCCGAGATGCTGACGACGCCAGTTTGCAGGACCTGCTCCCCGCCGGCCGGCACCAGCCACAGCGCCGCCCCAAGCGCGTCCTTCAGACCGTCCAACAGCCCCGCCCCAGCCGGGCCGCGTGAATTGCCCCTCGGCTCGCCTGTTCTTTATCGCCTCGCGTACCTTCTCTCGTCTTTGCTCCATCTTCTCGATTATCTGGCCCATCTTCACCTTGTCATCCGCCTTATATGCCTTTTTCAATTCCTCAAGCAGGTCCTCTCGCTCCTGCTTTGGACGCTGCATGGCCAGCTCTTTTGCCTCCTGAGCCGCCTTTACTTCCTGTTTCGCCTTGGCCTTTTCCGCCGGCTGTTGCTTCTTAACTTCCTGCGCAACCACGCTGAAACCGGCTACCAGCACGACAACTGCTGCGATTGCGACGATTGCTTTTCTAATCATTTTTAGCTCCTTTTCGAATCAAACCATAGCTTCGTGTTCACACGCCGCAGATATAGACGGCGGCACACCACGTTTTATTGCAAATTCCGCCTAAAACAGCAACCCCGCGGCACGCCTGCATACAAAAACGCCGATTTTTCGAGCGACACTTATGCCAATGAATGGTACACTTTCGCAGCGGCCGTTGGAAGGCCGGCATTGTTACCCGGAAAATGTACTCCAGGAGACAACGATGGACTACAAACGATTCATCAACGAGCAGATTGCGGACATTAAGAAAACCGCAGGCAAGGCAACGGCAATCAACGCACTCAGCGGCGGCGTAGATAGCTCGACCGTTACCGCGCTCGGTCACCGTGCAATCGGCGAGCAGCTAAAAACCGTCTTTGTTGACAACGCCCTGATGCGCGAAGGTGAACCGCAGCGAGTCGTCAAAATCTTTGCTGGTCTGGGCATCCCCGTTGAACTCGTGGACGCCCGCAAGGAATTCCTCTCTGCGCTCAGGGGCCTGACGGACCCCGAGCAAAAACGCCAGGCGATTACCGATACATTCTACTCGAAGGTCTTCGTCCGCCTTGTCAAAAAGTCCGGCGCCAAGTTCCTGCTCCACGGCACAATCCTAACCGACATCGAAGAGACAGTGGCCGGCATAAAACGCCAGCACAACATCCTCACTCAGCTCGGCATCGACACGGACAAAGAATATGGATACACGGTAATTGAGCCGCTCAAGACGCTCCGAAAGGACGATGTCAGGAAGGTGGCGAAATTGCTGGACCTGCCCCGCGAGCTTACACAGCGAATCCCCTTCCCGGGACCTGCGCTGGCGGCCAGGATAGTGGGCGAGGTTACGCCGGAACGTCTGGAGATTGTACGGGCGGCGACTGCCGTCGTCGAAGAAGAGCTTGCCGACAGCAAGGCATTTCAGTATCTGGCGGTGCTGTTGAACGACTACGCGACGGGCATACGAAACAACAAACGCGAATTCGGACAAATCATCGTGGTGCGGTGCATAGATAGTGTGGACGCACGAGTAGCAACCGCCACTGAGATACCCTGGGCGAAGCTCAAACGAATTTGCGCGCGTATCACGGAAATCAAGGGAGTCAACCGCTGCCTGTACGACCTGACGCCCAAGCCGCCCGCAACGGTCGAGTACGTTTGAGTTTCGGGCGCATCCGAGGCGCGCTAAGGGGGATTGCGCAGGTATCTGGTGTATCCGTCCCTGCGGGTAACGCCCGTCCGGTCGAAATAGTCGAGCAGCGGCAGTGCAAACTTGCGCGTCGTATCAAGCACGTACTTGAACTTGACGCTTTCAAGTTTTCCCTGCGACCGGATGTATTCCACCAGGCGCAACCTGGCCTGCTCGACCGCCTCATGATGAAAGAATACGTCCCCTTCGACCCGTATCAGCCGGTCCTGCTCTGCGAGTATTCGCACAATTTCCCGCACCCGCTCGATTGGTAGAGGCATCAATTCCGCCAGCTCCTCAATCGCCGGCGGATTGAACGGCCTGTTTCTGAAAAACGACTCAATGTCGACGAGTGCCTTCTGCTGGGCGTCGCTGAAGGTTTCCCGGTGATTTGCCAAAGCGAGGCAACTCTTGCGCTCCACCATCACGCCCTTGCCAACCAGCATTGAGATAACATCGGCAAAAACTTCTCCTTTCAGCCCCGACAACCTGCAAAGTTGCTGCGCCTCGATACCAGGCCTGGCCGGCTCATCCTTATGATACTTCTCAAGTATGTCTGTGATTCTATCCTCAACATCAGCTAGCACATCTGCGTGTATGTAACCGCCCGACGCCAATCGAACAACCCGCCCCGCCTCGACAAGTTCATTAGCAATCGCCTCCAACTGAATCGGCAGCAATTTCGTCCGAAATTCCAGCTCGCGTGCACTTGCAGCAATGCCCGGCGCTGCCTTAATGCAGTATTTGACAAAATCAGCATTGTTCAAAACGGCCTTCGCTCGCTTTGCGCAATCATTTATCACCTCGCAACTGCTTCTTTTCAATTTACGCGCGACTGGCTCGACAATCATCCCGCCGCCGACCGTCTGCGACGGCGAGACAGCACGCAATATAAACCGGTCTCGCGGCCCTGCTACAATCGGCTCGCTGACCCTGACCTGGACAAGACCCCGCTCGCCTGCGCCAAGTGAATTGCGCTCCATTACATACACAGCCGCACTCGCCTCGCTTGTCCCCGTGTGGAATTTCATCGCTGCGGCGTTTTTTACGACACAGGGTGCACCTTTCAGAACCTCAAGTTCACACAGAAACCACTGCTGCGGCGAAAAAAAACCATCTATCGTAACCACATCGCCGCGATTTATGACATTGTGGTCCCATTGTGGGACGTTCAGCGCGGTACACTGCCCGCAAACGGCGACATCCCCGCTTCGCTTGAAGACCTGTATCGCCCTGACTTTGCCCCTCGCCCCCTGCGGCAGCAGCACTACCTCATCACCAGCCCGCACCGAACCGCTGACGGGAATCCCCGTCACTACTGTTCCATAACCTTTGACCGAAAAAACCCGCTCTACCGGCAGCCGGAACACGCCGTCAACAGACCTGGGCCTGATAGCCGCCACCAGCACCTTCAGCGCATCCGTCAGCGTGTCAAAACCCTGCCCTGTAACATTCGACACCGGGATTACCGGCGAATTTTCCAGGAATGTCCCCTGAACAAAACTACAGATTTCTTCGGTTGCTGTGCGAACTCGCTCTTCGGTTACGCAATCCGTCTTGGTGAGGACGACAAAGCCGTGCCTTAGCCCAAGCAACGTCAGGATGTCTAAGTGTTCTCGCGTCTGCGGCATCACGCCATCATCGGCGGCAATGACGAATAACACGCCGTCTATCCCCGCCGCGCCCGCCACCATTGTCTTGATAAAACTCTCATGGCCTGGTACGTCAACGATGCCCACCTCCATACCCGACACGATGCACGGCGCGAACCC